>JAHUZY010000033.1 GCA_019264505.1 Phenylobacterium sp.
CCTGCGCGCCGTCGCCCAGTCCCTGGAGGCCCATGGGGGCGAGCGCATGGTCGGGCCGCGGCTGAAGCGGCTGATCCTGGCGGTGCAGGCCTTCGGTTTCCACCTCCTGACCATCGACCTGCGTCAGAACGCCGACGTCCATGCGCGCGTCGTGGCCGAGCTGCTGGCTCGGGCCGGCGCCGTGGCCGACTATGAGGCCCTGGATGAGGCCGGCCGGGTGAAGGTGCTGCTGGCCGAACTCGCCCATGAGCGGCCCCTGCGCTCGCCCTATCTCGACTATTCGGCCGAGACGGCGAAGGAGCTGGCCATCCTGGATGCGGCGGCCCGGGCGCTGGACCTCTATGGGCCGAAGGCGCTGGGCGCCTATGTGATCTCCAAGGCCGCGGCGGTGTCCGACATCCTGGCCCTGCTGGTGCTGATGAAGCAGGCGGGCCTGGCCAGGGGCGGGGCGCGGCCCGAGACGCGGATGCGGCTCAGTCCCCTGTTTGAGACCATCACCGACCTGGAGCAGGCGCCCGACATACTGCGGGCCTGGCTCGCCCTGCCGCCGGCCCGGGCCATCATCGGCCAGGCGGGCTACCAGGAGGTGATGCTCGGCTATTCGGACTCCAACAAGGACGGCGGCTATATCGCCTCGCGGCTGCATGTGGCCCAGGCGGCCAGCGCGCTGTCGTCGGCCTGCCTGGAGAACGGGGCGGCCCTGCAGATCTTCCATGGCCGGGGCGGCTCCATCGGCCGGGGCGGCGGGCCGGCGGCGGCCTCGGTCATGGCCCAGCCCTTCGAGGTGATCCCCAGCCGCATGCGCTGGACCGAGCAGGGCGAGATGATCTCCCGCCGCTACGGCGACGAAGAGTCCGCCCGCCGGCGCATGGACGAGCTGGTCGGCGCCGTGCTCGCCGCCGGCGCCCGCCAGCAGATCTCCCCCAGTGAAGCCCACGCCGACCGCCTGGCCCGCCTCCGCAAGGGGGCGTTCAGCGCCTATCGGGAGCTGGTCTATGAGAACCCGGCCTTCGAGGACTTCTTCTGGTCGGCGACCCCGATCGGGGAGATCGCCGAGCTGAACATCGGCAGCCGCCCGGCCTCACGGACGAAAAGCCGCCGGATCGAGGATCTGCGGGCCATCCCGTGGGTGTTCAGCTGGACCCAGTCGCGGTTCATGCTGCCCGGCTGGTTCGGCTTTGCAGGGGGGGTGAAGCGGGCCGGATTGACCCGTTCAGAACTGGCCGAAATGGCCCATTTCGGGCGCATTTTCCCCGCTTTATTGGCCGATATGGAGCTCGCCTTGGCCCAGGCCGACATGGAGCTGGCGAGCGCCTATGCCGAGCTGGCGCCGGACCAGGGCGCCGCCCGGGCGATCATGGACGTCATCCGCGCCGACTATGAGCAGGCCTGCGAGCTGGCGGTGTCGATCCGCCGGGGGAGCCGGCTGCTGGACGACCGCCCGGCGCTCGCCGAATGGGTGCAGGTGGCGTCGGACTCCATCGGGCCGCTCAACCGGCTGCAACTGGAGCTGCTAACCCGGCGGCGCCGCGGGGACGACGATCCGCGACTAAAACGGGCGGTGGAGTTCACTGTAGCAGGCATTTCCGCCGGACTTCGCGGCACGGGCTGAGCCGGCCCTGGCCACGGCGAGGCCAGCCCCTATGGTCCCGCCTCTTACGCATCCCAAAGTCTTGAGAGCTTCCATGAGCGCCGGCGTCTTCGACCTCTTCAAGCTGGGCGTCGGGCCTTCCAGCTCCCACACCATGGGACCGATGACCGCGGCCGCCCGGTTCCTCAACGACCTGGCCGAGCAGGGGGTGATGGCGGACGTCGTGCGGGTGGAGACCACCCTCTATGCGTCCCTGGCCATGACCGGTCGCGGCCACGCCACCGACCGGGCGGTGATCTTGGGGCTCGCGGGGTTCGAGCCCGCCACCATCGACCCGGACGAAGCCGAGGCGAAGCTGGCGAAGATCGCCGAGGACGGGCGTCTGAGCCTGGGCGCCGGGGGGCCGGAGATCGCCTATTCGGCGGCCGACGACATTGTCTGGGAGGGGCGCACGCGCCTGCCGCAGCATCCCAACGCCCTGCGGTTTCGGGCCCTGGACGGGGGCGGGCAGGTGCTAGCCGAGGGGCTTTACTTCTCCATCGGCGGCGGCTTCGTGGTGGACGAGGCGCAGTTTGACGCCCCGCCCGCGCCGTCAGGCCCGGCCATCCCCTTCGACTTCACCAGCGCCGATGAGCTGCTGGTCATGGCCGACCGCGAAGGGGTGAGCATCGCCGAGCTGATGTGGCGCAACGAGATCGCCCGGCGGAGCCCGGAGGAGGTGAACGCCGGCCTCGACGCCATCTTCGAGGCCATGGAGGCCTGTATCGAGCGGGGTCTGCGCCAGGACGGCTGCCTGCCCGGTGGCCTGAAGGTTCGCCGCCGGGCCCGCCAGCACTTCAACGAACTGACGAGGCGCATGGAGCGCAATATCAGCGACCCCCTGGCCGCACTCGACTGGGTCAACCTCTGGGCGCTGTCGGTGAACGAGGAGAACGCCTCAGGGGGCAAGGTGGTCACCGCGCCGACCAATGGGGCCGCAGGCCTCTTGCCCGCCGTGCTGCGCTTCTATGACCGCTTCCACCGGGGCGGGGCCGAGGGACGCCGGACCTTCCTGCTGACGGCTGCCGCCATCGGGGCGCTATACAAGCGCAACGCCTCGATCTCGGGCGCGGAGGTGGGCTGTCAGGGGGAGGTGGGGGTGGCCTGCTCCATGGCCGCGGCGGGGCTGACGGCGGCGCTGGGGGGGACCAACGCCCAGATCGAGAATGCCGCCGAGATCGCCATGGAGCACAATCTGGGGCTCACCTGCGATCCCATCGGGGGGCTGGTTCAGGTGCCCTGCATCGAGCGCAACGCCATGGGGGCGGTGAAGGCCATCGACGCCTCGCGCCTGGCGCTCTTAGGCGACGGCCAGCATTCGGTCAGCCTGGACAAGGTCATCGCCACCATGAAGCGGACCGGCGAGGACATGAACGAGATCTACAAGGAGACCTCGCTGGGGGGCCTCGCCGTCAATGTGGTGGAGTGCTGAAGCGAGCCTTCGAGTTGGCGCGCGTTTTGTTCCGATAACCGGTTCCCACTTATCGGAACGCGCTTGCTTAGGCCGCCGCCAGCTCCGGCGCAGGCAGGATGCCGCTCATGTCGATCAGGGTGATGATGCCCTCATCGGTGGTGATCATGCCGCGCGCCAGACCCTTTGAGGAGGCCGCCCCGATCACCGGGGCCGGCTGGATCTCGCCCTCGCCCACATTGATGATGTCGGAGACGGCGTCCACCAGCAGGCCGACCGTGCGGCCCACCAGATCGACGACGATGACCACGGAAGAGGAGCGGGCCTCGCTGGCCGGCAGGCCCAGCCGGGCGGCCAGGTTCAGCACCGGCAGCACCGCGCCGCGCAGGTTGATGACGCCCAGCACATAGTCCGGGGCGTTGGGCAGAGGGGTGGAGTTGGTCCAGCCGCGGATTTCCCGGACAAGCTGGATGTCGATGGCGAACCGCTGCTCGCCAATGACGACAGTGATCAGTTCGCCGCTGGTGGCGAGGGGCTGTCCGGTCATGCTCTGAACGCCTCCCAGCGTTCGCTGTGGCCCCCAAGGGGCCGGCTAGAGATGGGCTATCCCGAATCCACGCCCGTGATCGCACTTTGGCCGAGGATGAATGAGGCGAAGTTAACGAGACCTCACTGGCCAAGCTTTTTGCTGCGACCTTTTGTCGGGGCGTGGGGGTTGGGGCCTCTCCCTCCCTCGCGCCGTCATGGTCGGGCTTGACCCGACCATCCATGAACACGGGACTGAGGTCGGTGTGCATGGACCCCCGGGTCAAGCCCCGGGGGTGACGGAAGGTGGGGTGGTGAGGGCTTCTGCCCTTCGGCCGTCATCCTGGGCCTTGTGCCAGGGATCCCCCTCGACGCTTGCGCTTAGCCCCGACGAGGGATGCTCGGCACAGGGCCGAGCATGACGGGGTGGGGGTTTGAAGGGGCGACCACGAAGGACACAGAGGGCACGAAGGGGCCGCGTTTCCTTTGTGAGCTTGGTGGGCTTGGTGGTTGATCTTTGCAGCGCCTGCGGCGGGCGAGGGCGATGGGGCCTGCGCCGCGCCTTCCCTCCGCGCCGTCATGGTCGGGCTTGACCCGACCATCCATGAACACAGGTCAGGCCACGGTGTGCATGGACCCTCGGGTCAAGCCCGAGGGTGACGGAGAGTGGGGGTGAACTCGCCTTAAGCCGCCTGGCGGGCCTCTACGGGGGCCAGGCGGATGAGGTAGTCGAAGGCTGAGAGGGCGGCCTTGGAGCCGTCGCCCATGGAGATGACGATCTGCTTGTAG
Organism: Phenylobacterium sp.; assembly: GCA_019264505.1. Classification (GTDB taxonomy): domain Bacteria; phylum Pseudomonadota; class Alphaproteobacteria; order Caulobacterales; family Caulobacteraceae; genus Phenylobacterium. The sequence goes on from JAHUZY010000033.1 coordinate 4,356, forward strand.
GGCGTGGTGGTCGCATCGCCCGCGGCGAAGACGCCGGCCACGGAGGTCTGGCCCTTGGCGTCGATCTCGATCTCGCCGCGGGGGGACAGGGCCACGCCGCCCTCGGCCAGCCACTCGGTGTTGGGGACCAGGCCGATCTGGACGAAGATGCCTTCCAGCTCGACGGTGTGGCCCTCGCCCGTGCCGCGGTCGTTATAGGTCAGGCCCGTCACCTTGGACCCGTCGCCCAGCACTTCGGTGGTCAGCGCCGAGGTGATGACGGTGACATTGGGCAGGCTCTTGAGCTTGCGCTGCAGCACCTCATCGGCGCGGAGCTTGCCGTCATATTCGATCAGGGTGACGTGGGCGACGATGCCGGCCAGGTCGATGGCGGCCTCGACGCCGGAATTGCCGCCGCCGATCACGGCCACGCGCTTGCCCTTATAGAGGGGGCCGTCGCAGTGGGGGCAGTAGGCCACGCCCTTGTTGCGATAGGTGTCTTCGCCGGGCACGTTCATCTGCCGCCAGCGGGCGCCGGGCGCCAGGATGACGGTGCGGGATTTCAGCGAGGCGCCGTTCTCCAGCACGATCTCCACCAGGCCGCCGGTCTCCGACGCCGGGATCAGCTTGGTCGCCTTCTGCAGGTTCATGATGTCGACCTCATAGTCGCGCACGTGGCGCTCCAGGTCGGCGGCGAGCTTGGGGCCCTCGGTGTGCGGGGTGCCGGTGAGGTTTTCGATGGCCATGGTGTCGAGCACCTGACCGCCGAAGCGTTCAGCCGCGACGCCGGTGCGGATGCCCTTGCGCGCCGCATAGATGGCCGCGGCCGCGCCGGCCGGACCGCCGCCGATGACCAGAACCTCGAAGGCCTCCTTGGCCTTGATCTTGGCCGCGTCGCGCGCGGCAGCCCCGGTGTCGAGCTTGGCCAGCACCTGTTCGAGCGTCATGCGGCCCTGACCGAACTCGGCGCCGTTCAGCATGATGGTCGGCACGGCCATGACCTGGCGGGCGGCGACTTCCTCCTGGAAGAGGGCGCCGTCGATGGCGGTGTGGCGGATGCGGGGGTTGAGCGCGGCCATGGTGTTCAGGGCCTGCACCACGTCGGGGCAGTTCTGGCAGGACAGCGAGAAATAGGTTTCGAACACGAAGTCGCCTTCCAGCGCCTTCACCTGTTCGATGGCCTCGGCGTCCACCTTGGGCGGATGGCCGCCGACGTGCAGCAGGGCGAGCACCAGGGAGGTGAATTCGTGGCCCATGGGCAGGCCCGCGAAGGTCACGGCCACATCGGTTCCGGCCCGGCGGATCTCGAAGGAGGGTTTGCGCGCGTCATCCCCGTCGGTGCGCAGGGTCACCTTGCCGGCCGAGACCGAGACGATGTCCTCGAGCAGCTCGCCCATCTCGGCGGCCTTGGGGCCATCGCCCAGCGAGGCGACCAGCTCCACCGGCTGGGTCACGTTCTGCAGATAGCCCTGCAGCTGGCTCTTCAGCGTAGCGTCCAACATGGCTCGGGTCCGGTTTTCGTGGGCGGGGCGGCGCGCAAGATCGCTCGCGCGTGGCGCGCCCCATGAGCGGGGGAAAATGGCGGCAGGAGGTCAGGCGTTCCCGCCGCCGGCCAGGACGCGTCCAGGCGGCGGCGGGAGGCTTGAGGGT
>JAHUZY010000351.1 GCA_019264505.1 Phenylobacterium sp.
ATCTTGAGGGGGGCTGGACCGCCGCCCATGACGGCGAGGCCCTCTATCCGCAGCAGAGCGTCAGCAAGCTCTGGGTGGCGGTCAGCGTCCTGGACGCGGTGGATCGCGGCGTGCTGAGCCTGGACGATCCGGTCCTGGTGCGGCGGGAGGATCTGAGCATCTTCCACCAGCCGATCCGCGACCATGTGGGGCGCAACGGCTACGCCACCACCGTGGGCGAGCTGCTGGCCAGCGCCGCCACCCGCAGCGACAATGCGGCCAACGACATCCTGATGCGGCTGGTGGGCGGGCCCGACCATGTGCGGGCGGTGATCAGCGCCCGTGAACTGGGGGCCATCAGCCTCGCCGACGAGGAGCGCTACTTCCAGACCGCCATCGCCGGCCTCGACTGGCGGCCTGAATTCTCCTTCGGCCGCAATTTCTGGCGCGCCCGGGCCGCCATGCCCCAGGAAACCCGGCAGGCGGCCCTTGAGGCCTATCTCAGCGCCCCGCCCGACGGCGCGAGCCCCGCCGCCATGGTCGAGGCGCTGGACCGGCTGGCTGCAGGCGAGCTGCTCTCGCCCAGCTCCACCGCCCTTCTGCTCGACCTGATGGCTCAGAGCCGGACGGGACCCGAGCGGCTGGCCGGCGGCCTGGTCGAGGGCTGGCGGCTGGCGCACAAGACCGGCACGGGCCAGGTCCTGGGGCCCCGGGCCACCGGCTACAACGATGTCGGCCTGCTGACCGCGCCCGACGGACGCACCTATGCGGTGGCGGTCTTCATCGCCGACACCACCCGCCCCGTCCCCGAACGGCAAGCCCTGATGCAGGCGGTCACCCGCGCGGTCATCGCCCAACACCACGGTCTTGATCCCAGCCAGGCGACGGCGGAGGACTTCAACCTGATCCCCCTGCCCGCCCAGGAGACCGCCGACCTGAGGCTCCGAGGGGATTTCCCGGCCCCGTAGCCGCGCCGGCGAAGTTCAGGCGGTCCTTCGGCAGGGCCTCGGGCATTTCGGACTGCAGGAAGGCGATCATCTTCTCGCGCACCTCGCAGCGCAGGTCGAAGGCCGTCGGCGCATTCCGGGCGCTCACCAGACAGCGCACCTGGATGGTCCGTTCGGAGGTTTCGGTGACCGCCAGATTGACCACCTGGCCGTCCCAGAGGGGCGAAGCCTTGGCGATCTCCTCCAGCTTGGCCCGGAGCACGCTGATCGGGGCCGCATAGTCCACATAGAGCATCACCGTGCCGATCAGGGAGGCGGTCTCCCGGGTCCAGTTCTGGAACGGCTGCTGAATGAAATAGGTCAGCGGCAGGATCATGCGCCGCCAGTCCCACAGGCGGACCACCACATAGGTGGAGGTGATCTCCTCGATCTGCCCCCACTCGTTCTCGACGATCACCGCGTCATCGATGCGGATGGGCTGGGTGGTGGCGATCTGCACCCCGGCGATCAGGTTGGTCAGGAAGGGCTGCAAAGCCAGACCCGCAATGATGCCCGCCGCGCCCACCGAGGCCAGCAGGCTGATCCCGTACTGACGGACGCCAGGAAAGGTCATCAGGGCGAGGCCCGCCGTCAGGACGACGATCAATATGCCCGCGGTTCGGGTGAGGATCTTCGTCTGGGTGACATGCTTGCGCGCCATGAGGTTGTCCTCGGCGTCCAGCTTGAAGCGCCTCACATAGAGGAGGCTCCAGATGTCCAGGGCGGTCAGCGCGCTCCAGCCCATCAGGATCACGAAGGCCACCGCCAGGATCCGGCGCAGGGCCTCCACCCCGCCCTCGCCGAGCTGGGCGAAGCTCGCCCCGACCGCGAGGCCAAAGATCAGGGCCGCCAGGCGGGTGGGCCGGCGCAGCTTGACCACCAGGGTAGCCCAGTAGCTGTCCCTGCGCCGCAGGGTGCGGCGGATCATCCGGCTGATCAGTCCGTGCAGGATCAGGCCCGCCAGGGCGCCCAGCCCAAGGACCGAGAGATTGACGAGCCACAGGGGCGCCCACTCGGGGCGATAGGCATAGATCAGGTTCGCCATGCTTGTGACCTCGCTGTTGCCGGGACGAACCTCAAACGCACAGCCAAGCCACAGGATCGCAGATGACGGCCCGGACGGGATCCCTCGCCCTCAGGCGCCCAGGTCCTGGGCGCCGCTGCGCCTCAGGGGGCGAAGCTGGAGCGGGCCTTGATCCCCCAGTGGCCGTCCTCGCAGGTGACCACATAGATGGAATCGAACCCGCCGATGACGCTGCCGTCCTTCCGGTAGCGGGTGAAGCGGGTGTCGATATGCACCTTGTCGTCGCCGGAATGGATGATCTCGCGCTTTTCCCAGGCCGAGTGGTCCCACTCCTTCAACGAGGCGTGGTCGAAGGTCGCCGGGGTCTGGTCGCCCTTGTTGATGATCCGCATCGTGTTTGACGCCAGGCGGATCGAGGGGAAGTTGAAGGTCTGTTCGAAGGCCTTGATGTCCCGGGCGTTGAAGGCGGTCATGAAGGCGTCGAGGCAGGCCATGGCGGCGGCCTCGGATTGTGCGTTTCGGCTCATCGGCTCCTCCCGTCGGCCTGTGATCGGCCGTGCGGGAGGAGCTTAGGCGCGCCAAGGCGGCGATGAGAAGGCGGGTCAGCGCTCAGCCTGCGCCCAGCCACCGCCCAAGGCCCTGAACAGGGCGATCTGGGCGTCGGCCACCTGGGCCTGGGACTGGGCCAGTTGGGCCTTCAGCCCAGCCAGGGTGCGCTCGGCGTCCAGCACGCCCAGGAAGCTGTCGACCCCGGCCTCGTAGCGCATCCGCGACAGCCGCGCGGCCCGCTCCCCCTGGTCGGCGGCCCGTTGCAGGGCTGCGCGCCGGTCCAGAGCCTTGGCGTACTGGGTCAGGGCGGTCTCGGTCTCCTGCAGGGCGGTCAGATTGACCTGCTCGAAGCTCGCCAGGGCCGCATCGGCGCCGGCGCCCGCCTGGCTGATGCGCGATCGCGCCGCCAGGATATTGGGGAAGCTCCAGGAGATCAGCGGGCCGACGCTGAACTGGAAGTCGTCCCCGAGGTTGGAGGCGTCCGCAGCCTGGGTCGAGATGCTGCCGCCCAGGGTCACGCTGGGATAGAGGCTGGCCGTGGCCACGCCGATGCGGGCCGTCGCCGCCGCCAGCCGGCGCTCGGCGGCCCGCACATCGGGACGCCGCGCCAACAGGGCTGCGCCATCGCCGACGGGGATGGCCGTCGTCACCTCGGGCACGACATTGCAGGCCATGGCCGCGATGGGAGCCTCGGCCGGGGGCCGGCCGGTCAGCACCGCCAAGCGGAAAAGGGCGCTGTCACGCTGGGCCTCCAGCGGCGGCAGGGTGGCGCGGGTGGATTCCAGCTCGGTCTGAGCGCGGGCGACGTCGAGACCTGCGCCCCGGCCCAGCTCGAACTGCCGACCGGTCAGATCGGCGCTCTCCTGCTGCAGGTCCAGGGTCTGCTGGGCCGTGGCGATCTGGAGATTGGCCGCACACAGGTCGGCATAGGCCCTGGCCGTCTCGGCCGCGACGGTGACCCGGGCGGAGTCCAGCAGGGCCTCAGCCGCTCCGGCGTCGGCGCGGGCGGCCTCCACAGAGCGTCTCACCCGGCCGAAGAAGTCGACCTCATAGGCCGCCTCGAAGCCGGCCTGGACGCTGTCGCCCTCCACATAGGCGCCGGTGGCGGGGTTCTGCTGTCGGACCCGCGCGGCGCCCGCCGTGGCGGAGGTCGACGGCAGAAAACCCGTGCGGGCCTCGCCCAGGGCGGCGCGCACCTGGGCCAGGTTGGCCGCAGCCACGGCGATGTCGCGGTTGGCGGTGAAGGCCTGGGCGACCAGCTCGTCCAGCAACGGATCCTCGTAGAGCCGCCACCAGTCATCCGGCGCCGGGGCGGCGGCGAAGGGGCCGTCGGTGGCGGCGACGAAGGGGCCGGTCTCAGCGGCGACCGCCGTGGGGGGGTGGTAGTCGGGGCCGGCCGCGCAGGCCGCGAGAAGCGCCGCGCCGGCGAACAGGGCGGCCAGACGGGACGGGATCACGGGCGCGCCTCCGGGGCTTGGTGAGCGATGAGGCCAGGCTCGGGCGGCGGCTCTGCCACGACCTTGCGGCCCGGCAGGCGCTCGGCGAGGCGCCGGCAGACGACATAGAAGACCGGCGTGAAGATCAGGCCGAAGATGGTCACCCCGATCATCCCGAACACCACCGAGGTGCCCAGAGCCTGACGCATCTCCTGGCCGGGGCCTGAGGCGATCGCCAGAGGCAGCACCCCGAAGATGAAGGCGAAGGAGGTCATCAGGATCGGCCGTAGCCGGGTCTTGGCCGCATGCACCGCCGCATCGAAGCGGTTCATGCCCATCTGGTCCTCGGCCTGCTTGGCGAACTCCACGATCAGGATGGCGTTCTTCGCCGCCATGGCCACCAGGACGATCAGTCCGACCTGGGTGAGGATGTTGTTGTCCATCCCCCGCATCCAGACCCCGAGCATGGCCGCCAGGATGCTGAGCGGCACGATCAGGATGATGGCCAGCGGCAGGGTGAAGGCCTCGTACTGGGCCGCCAGCACCAGGAAGACGAAGACCACCGCCATGGCGAAGACCAAGAGGGTCGTGTCTCCAGCCGCCTGCTCCTGATAGGCCAGTTCGGTCCACTGGAAGCTGACCCCGGCCGGCAGGGTCTCGGCCGCCAGGCGCTCCATCTCCATCAGGGCCTCGCCGGACGACACCCCAGGGGCGGCGCCGCCGATCACCTCGGCGGACGGGGCGAGATTGAACCGCACCACCCGGGCCGGTCCAGAATCGTCGCGCAAGGTGGCGATGGTGCCCAGGGGCGCCATGCCCCCGGACATGGTCCGCACCTTCAGATTGGCGATGTCGGCGGCCTGCGAACGGCCCGACGGCTCGGCCTGGGCGGTGACCCGGAAGGTCCGGCCCAGCATGTTGAAGTCGTTCACATAGGTGGAGCCCAGATAGGTCCCCAGCGTCTGGAAGACCTCTGCGGGCTGGACGCCGAGCAGCAGGGCGCGGTCACGGTCCACATCAGCGCTCAGGCGCGGGGCGCCGGTGTTGAACTGGTTGTAGACGCCGACCAGCTTCGGGTTCTGCGCCGCGGCGCCGGCCAGCTGGTTGGCCGCCTGCTCCAGGGCTGCGTAGCCGACCCCGCCGGTGTCCTGCACCATCATCTTGAAGCCGCCGGCGTTGCCGAGCCCTTCGACGGGCGGGGGCGCCAGGACGAAGATGTTGGCCTCCTCGATGGCGCCCATGCGCTGCATGATCATGCCGGCGATGTTCTGGGCCGACAGGTCGGATCCCCGCTCGCCCCAGTCGGTCAGGCGGATGAAGATGGTGGCGCTGTTCGAGGCCATGCTGAAGCTGGCGCCGTCGAGGCCGACAAAGGCGGCCATGTTCTGGATGCCAGCCATGGCGCCGATCTCGGCGGTGGCGCGCTGGACCACGGCGTCCGTGCGCTCCAGCGAGGCGCCAGGGGGAAGCTGGACGACGCCGATCAGCACGCCCTGGTCCTGCTCGGGGATGAAGCCCGTCGGCGTTTCGGTCAGGCGCCATCCGGTGGCCACCAGCAGGACCACATAGGCGACCAGCATGATGAAGCTCATCCGCACCAGACGGGCGGTCAGTCGCCCGAACCGGTCGCTCAGCCAGTCGAAGCCCTTGTTGAAGCGGTTGGCCGCGCCGGTGAGCGGCGCCATCCAGCGGGGGCCATGGGGCGCGTCATCCTCCCGGTGCGGCTTGAGCAGCAGGGCGGCCAGCGCCGGCGACAGGGTCAGCGAGACCAGCAGGGAGATGACGGTCGCCGCCGCGATGGTCACGGCGAACTGACGGTAGAACATGCCCGGAATGCCCGAGACGAAGGCCGTGGGCACGAACACCGCGACCAGCACCAGGCTGATGGCCACCAGGGCGCCGGAGACCTCCTTCATCGACCTGTGGGCGGCTTCCCGTGGCGAGAGGCCTTCGCGGATGTTCCGCTCCACATTCTCAACCACGACGATGGCGTCATCGACGACGATGCCGACCGCCAACACGAGGGCGAACAGGGAGAGCGAGTTCAGCGAATAGCCGAGCGCCAGCTGCACGGCGAAGGTGCCCACCAGGGCGATCGGGATCGCCAGGATTGGAATGATCGCCGCGCGCCAGGTGTGCAGGAACACCACCACCACCAGCACGACCAGCAGGACGGCCTCGATGAGAGTGCTCTGCACCGCGGCCACGGAGGCCGCGACATATTCGGTGGGATTATAGGGGATCTGGTAGGCCAGCCCGCTCGGGAAGCTCGGCTCCAGATCGTCCAGGGCCGCGATCACGCCCTGCGCGGTGGAGAGCGCATTGGAGCCCGGCTGCTGCAGGACGGCCATGGCCACCCCCCGCTCGCCGGAGAAGTAGCCGCGCACCCCATAGTCCTGGGCGCCGATCTCGACCCGCGCCACGTCGCGCAGGCGGATGGTGCGCCCCTCGGCGTCCCGGCGCAGGACCACGTCGCCGAAGGCTTCGGGCGTGGACAGACGCCCCTGCACCTCGACGGGCAGTTCGTTGGCCACGGTCGGCCCGAAGGGCGGCTGGCCGACGGTGCCGCCGGCCGCCTGCAGGTTCTGGCCCCGCAGGGCCTCGACGATCTCGTTGGGCGTCAGGTTACGTTCGGCCGCCTTGCCGGGATCGATCCAGATCCGCATCGAATAGAGCCCGCCGCCGAAGATCTGCACCTCGCCGACGCCCTCGACCCGCAGAAGCCGTTCGCGCACTGTGGAGTTGGCGTAGTTGCCCACATAGTCGGCGTCGAGGCTGTCATCGGCGGCTGTCAGCCCGACCACCATCAGGAAGCCGGTGGACTGCTTGTTGACGGTGACGCCCACCTGCCGGACCTGTTCGGGCAGCCGAGGCTCGGCGAGGCTCACCCGGTTCTGGACCAGCACCTGGGCGGAATCCAGGTCCGTCCCCGGTTGGAAGGTGACCGTGATCTGGACCATGCCGTTGGAGGAGGACGAGGTCATGTAGATCATGTCCTCCACCCCATTGATCTCCTGCTCCAGCGGCGCAGCGACCGTCTCGGCCAGGGTCTCGGCTGAGGCGCCCGGATAGCTGGCGATGACGGCGACGGTCGGCGGCGCGATGTCCGGATACTGGGACAGAGCCAGCAGCGGATAGGCGAAGATGCCGATCAGGGTGATGAACACCGACAGCACCCCGGCGAAGATCGGGCGCTCGATGAAGAAGTGCGACAGACGCATGGAATGCGGTCCCGGAAGATGCGGTCGGAAAGGGTGCGGATCAGTTGGCGGGCGTGGCGGAGACCGCCGGCGCAGAGGTCAGGCGAGGCTGGTCGCCGCCGCTGACGTCCTGCCGGGCGATCTTGCCGGCGCGCACCTCGACCTTCTGGCCCGGCATGGCCCGCTGCTGGCCGCCCACGATCACGCGGTCGTCGGGCCGCAGCCCTGTGCGCACCACCCGCAGGCCGTCGCTGGCCGGGCCAAGCTCCAAGGCCTTGACCTGGACGACGCCTTGGCCGTCGACCACATAGGCCACCCGCCGGACCCCATCGGTGATGACGGCGGTCTCCGGGATCAGCAGGGCGCGGTAGGCGTCGGCCCCGACCATTCGCCCTTGCCCGAACATGCCGGGCTTCAGGAACCCATTCGGATTGGCGATGGTGGCGCGCAGGCGCACCGCGCCGGTGTCGCGGTCGACGAGGGTGTCGACAAAGTCCACCCGACCGGTCCAGCGGGACTCCGTCTCGTCCTGCAAGCGAATTTGCACCTGCGCCCCCTGGCGCTGTTCCACCTGACGCTGATATTTCAACAGCTGAGCTTCGGAGGCGTCGAAGGCGAAGTGGATCGGGCTGATCGAGACGATGGTGGTGAGGATGTCGCCCGACGAGGCGCCGCCGCTGACCACATTGCCCGGATCCACCTGGCGTTGGGACACGACGCCGGAGACCGGCGCGGTCACCCGGGTGAACTCCACATCAAGCCTGCGCGCCCGAAGGGTCGCCTCGGCCACCTGGGCCTGGGCGCGGCGGCTGTCGAATTCTTCCTGCGAGATGGCCTGGGCCTCCAGCAGCCCCTCGGCGCGGGCCAGGTCGGCGCGGGCCAGATCGGCCTGGGCCTGGGCTGCGGCCAGAGCGGCCTGGGCCGGACGCGGGTCAAGGGTGAACAGCAGTTGGCCCTTGCGGACGTTCTGGCCGTCCTTGAAGTGCACGCCCTGGAGGTAGCCGCCCACCCGGGCGCGGACCTCGACACGCTCGGGCGCCTCGAACCGCCCGGTGAAGTCGTCCCAATCGACGACCTCCTCCTGCAACGGAACCGAGACCGACACCGTTGGCGTCGGCATGCCCTGTCCCGCATTCGGGTCTCCGCCACAGGCGGCCAGACCAAGGAAGCTCGCTGCGCAGACCGCAGCCACAAAGAGTCGTCTCATGCCTATCCCCAAGGCTGGCCTTATCCCCAAGGCCATCTGACCCGGCGGAAGACCGGGCTATGTCATCAGTTGGTGACTTCTAGGTGGGATTGCGCTTCTATGTCTACAAGTGTTGACAAAAAAATATGGAGGACCGCCGTTTGAGCCCGCCCCTGTCTCCCGTTCGGACCCGGAACGCCGCCGCCACGCGGACGGCGATCCTGGAGGCCGCCCGGCGCCGTTTCGCCCATGAAGGCTATGATCGGACCGGGTTGCGAGACATCGCCAGCGACGTGGGCGTGGATGCGGCGCTGATCTCCCGCTACTTCGGCGGCAAGGAAGAGCTGTTCGAGGAGGTGCTCACCTGCGGCCCCAATATCGCGGAATTCCTGGAGGGCGACCGAGAGGGCTTTGGCGACCGGGTGGCCACGATGATGGCCATCGAGCCCATGCGGGAGGAGAAGTTCGAGCTCTTTCTGATCATGCTGCGCTCGGCCTCATCGCCCAAGGCCGCCGCCGCCATCCGCCGCCACTCGAGCGAGGCCTTCTTCCAGCCCCTCGAAGCCTGGCTGGGCGGCGAGGATGCGGCGGTGCGCGCCCGGGTGCTGTCCTGCCTGATGATGGGCGCGACCATGAACCGGATGATCCACGAGGACTATCTGCTGGACGACAGCCAGCGACGGGAGCTGTGCGACGCCCTGGCCCGCACGCTCAATCACTTTGTCAGCAGCGACGTCTGAGGCGCGGCGGCGCCTGAGCCAGAGTCGCTGACCAAGGGGAACGGCGACCTCGCCTCGTTCGCTAAATGGGCTGGCCTGCAAGGAGCCGCCCATGTTTCCCACCATCCATAGTGTCGTGGTGGCCGTCGCCACCCTCCTCCAGTATTTCTCAGTGCTGGTCCTGGTGCTGGCTGTCATTGGAGCGACAGCGCGCTTTGCGGTTCAAGGCGCCTGGAGCCACGACTGGCGCGACGCCTTTGACCAGTACCGGGCCAATCTCGGGCGCGGCATCCTGCTTGGCCTGGAACTGCTTGTGGCGGCTGACATCATCGCCACGGTGACTGAGCCCCTGAGCTTTGATCGGGTGGGGCCGCTGGCGGCCATCGTGCTGATCCGCACCTTCCTCAGCTTCGCCCTGGAGACCGAGATTCAGGGCCGTTGGCCCTGGCGACGGGCGGACGCCGATCCCGGCGAGGCCAAGCGCTAATCCGCGGCCCAGGCCTCGGCGACCTGGAACATGTCCCGCCAGTCGTAGATGTTCAGCTTGCAGCAGAGCAGGCCGGTGGAGACCGTCTCCAGAAAGCCCCACCGCCAGACAGCCTCGGCCTCGACGCCGGTCTGGGCGGCCAGCCGGGCGCAGCGCGCCCGCCCTGCCGCAAGCGGATCGCCCTGCAGCAGGATCTCAGGCCATTCGCGCATGATGACGCCGAGATCATAGGCGGGCTCGATGAAGAGGGCGTCGGGATCGATGAACTTGAAGCCGGCGCCATCCTGGGTCCGCAGGGCGTTGGCCGCATGGGCGTCCCCGTGGGCCAGCACGGCCCGCGCAGGGTCGTGCGCAGCGGCGCGATCGGCGGCGTAGAGCCGGGCCCGGGCGAGGACGGGCTCTGACAGCGGATCGCCAAGCGCTTGGGCGGTCTCCTCGATGAATCTCCCGAGACGCACGGCTTTCGCTGCGCCATCTTCCAGGCCGCCAGGGGGAACCGGCGCGCGCCACACCGCCATCAGCGCCGCGCACAGGGCGTCCATCTGCGCCTGCGGCGTCCACCCCAGCTGGTCGAGCCGCGTTCCGAGCCGCTCCAGCAGCAGGGCGTTGGCGTCTTCATCCACGGCGTAGAGGTCGGCGAATCCGCGCCCGCCCGCGGCCTCCAGCACCCGGCGTTCCGCGCCCAGCAGGTCCGCCCAGGGTGGCGCGATCTTGATCACCACCGCGCGGCCATCTGCAAGCTCGCCGGCCACGGCCAGGGCCTCGCTGCCCCCGTCCAGGATCTCTGCGCCCGCGAGACCCCACTGCGAGACCAGCCGGGCCAGGGTCAGCGGCAGGGTTTCCAGCCAGGCTTCGCCCCGCTCCCCCTCCGCCAAGGCCCGTCGCCGCGCCGCCTCCGGCAGCCGGCTCAAATCGGTCAGCGCGCTCAGACGGGAATCTCGCCGGCCACGGTCGTGCGGCGCATCACCCGCAGGTGGCCGTCATAGCCGCCCTCCGCCAGATGGATGGTGCGGCGGTTGTCCCAGATCAGCAGGGTGTCCTTGGCCCAGCGGTGGCGGAAGACGAACGCCTCCTGGGTCATGTGGGCGAACAGGAAGCCGAGGATCGCCTGGCTTTCGGCCGGGGTCATGCCCTCGATCCCCAGGGTGTAGACCGGGCTGACGAACAGGGCCTTCTCGCCGGTCACCGGATGGGTGCGCACCAGCGGGTGGGTGTGGGTCTTGTCCGCTTCCTCCGAGACGATGATCTGCATGGTCCGCTTCTCGGTCTCCCGCGCGAAGACGCCCTTGGTCCCATAGGCGCGACCGGCGCTGTGGATGGCGCGCAGGGGCGCCAGCATCTCCTGCATTACCGGTGACAGGGCGGCATAGGCCCCGGCGCAGTCGGCGAAGAGGGTGTCGCCCCCCACCGGCGGGATCACCTGGCCGTGCAGCAGGGTGGCGGCCGGCGGGGCCGGCTGGAAGCTCCAGTCCGAATGCCAGCCTGCCCCGAAATTGGTGGCCTTCTCATCGGGCTCCCGCCGCAGCTCCAGCACATTGGGCCGGCCGGGCATGGGGGCGATGAAGGGATCGACGCCAAAGGGGCCAAACTGCAGGGTCACCGCCTCAAGCTGGTCGAGGCTCAGCGGCTGGTCCGGAAAGCTCAGCACCCCATGGTCGGCCCAGGCCTGGCGGACCTCGCCCATGGTCGCCTCATCCAGCGGCGCAGCAAGGCTCAAGCCCCTGACGACGGCGCCGAAGCCTGAGGCGCTCGGCGCCACCTCAAGCTTCGAATTGTTCGTATGAACCCTGTCCAACATGGCGCCGGCGTCTCCTGATTGTTTTTGATCGGCGGCCTATGAAACACACGTTTGCTTTGCGGGCGTAACCCTGTATGCGAACCTCGTCATGAGCACGATTTCCCAGACCCACGATGACGACCTGCTGACGCTTGTCCCCGACAAGAAGGTCTCCGTCCGCGACACCTTCGGCGTCGACATGGACATGACCGTGCCGGCCTTCTCCCACCGCGACAGCCATGTGCCGGAGATCGACGACACCTACCGGTTCGATCCCGAGACCACCAAGGCCATCTGCGCGGGCTTCGCCTATGACCGCCGGGTGATGGTCCAGGGCTATCACGGCACCGGCAAGTCGACCCATATCGAGCAGGTCGCAGCCCGGCTGAACTGGCCGCTGATCCGGGTCAACCTGGATAGCCATGTCAGCCGCATCGACCTGGTGGGCAAGGACGCCATCGTCCTGAAGGAAGGCAAGCAGGTCACCGAATTCCGCGAAGGCATCCTGCCCTGGGCGCTGCAGCGCCCGATCGCGCTCGTGTTCGACGAATACGACGCCGGCCGTCCGGACGTGATGTTCGTGATCCAGCGCATTCTGGAGGCCCAGGGCAAGCTGACCCTGCTCGACCAGAACCGCGTGATCCGCCCCAACCCCTATTTCCGCCTGTTCGCCACGACCAATACCATCGGTCTGGGCGACACGACGGGCCTCTATCACGGCACTCAGCAGATCAATCAGGGCCAGATGGACCGCTGGTCCATCGTCACCACGCTCAACTATCTCGAGCATGACGCCGAGGCCGAGATTGTCCTGGCCAAGTCGCCCAACTACGACACGGCCGAGGGTCGCAGGACCATCAACGCCATGGTTCGCGTGGCCGACATGACCCGCAACGCCTTCATGAACGGGGACATCTCCACGGTCATGAGCCCGCGGACGGTGATCACCTGGGCGCAGAACACCGAGATCTTCGGCGGCGACGTGGCGCTCGCCTTCCGCATGACCTTCCTGAACAAGTGCGACGAGCTGGAGCGCGGCACGGTCGCCGAGTTCTTCCAGCGCGCCTTCGGCCAGGACCTGCCCGAAAGCACGGCGCGGGTGCGGGTGGCCTGACGGCGCCTGCCTCGACCAGACACAGAAACGG
>JAHUZY010000359.1 GCA_019264505.1 Phenylobacterium sp.
CCGAGCCGTTTTCCAGGACCTTGGAGACGACGATCGAGCCTTCGACGCCGGCGTTTTCGGCGATCTGGCGGATCGGAGCCTGCAGGGCGCGGCGCACGATGGCGACGCCGGCTTCCTGGTCGTCATTGTCGCCCTTGAAGCCGTCCAGGATCTTGGAGGCCTTCAGGAGGGCGACGCCGCCGCCGGGAACGATGCCTTCTTCAACCGCGGCGCGGGTCGCATTGAGCGCGTCGTCGACGCGGTCCTTGCGTTCCTTCACCTCGACCTCGGTGGAGCCGCCGACGCGGATGACCGCAACGCCGCCGGCCAGCTTGGCCAGACGTTCCTGCAGCTTTTCCTTGTCGTAGTCCGAGGTGGTGTCTTCGATCTGGCGCTTGATCTGGCTGATGCGGCCTTCAATGCCTTCCTTCTCACCCGAGCCGTCCACGATGGTGGTGTCGTCCTTGGTGATGGTGACCTTCTTGGCGCGGCCAAGCATGTCGAGGGAGACGTTTTCGAGCTTGATGCCCAGGTCTTCGCTGATCAGCTGGCCGCCGGTCAGGATGGCGATGTCTTCCAGCATGGCCTTGCGGCGATCGCCGAAGCCCGGCGCCTTGACGGCGGCGACGCGCAGACCGCCCCGCAGCTTGTTGACCACCAGGGTGGCCAGGGCCTCGCCTTCGATGTCCTCGGCGATGATCAGCAGGGGACGACCCGACTGGACCACGGCTTCAAGCACCGGCAGCAGGGGCTGCAGGGTCGAGAGCTTCTTTTCGTAGAGCAGGATCAGAGGCTCTTCGAGATCGGCCTCCATCTTGTCGGCGTTGGTGATGAAGTAGGGCGACAGGTAGCCGCGGTCGAACTGCATGCCTTCGACGACGTCGAGTTCGGTCTCGGCGGTCTTGGCTTCTTCAACCGTGATGACGCCTTCGTTGCCGACCTTGTCCATGGCGCGGGCGATCATCTCGCCGACTTCGGTGTCGCCATTGGCCGAGATGGTGCCGACCTGAGCGATCTCGGAATTGGCCGAGACCTTCTTGGAGGTCGCCTTGATCTCTTCGATCACCTTGGCGACGGCCTTGTCGATGCCGCGCTTCAGATCCATCGGGTTCATGCCGGCGGCCACCGACTTCAGGCCTTCGACCACGATGGCCTGGGCCAGAACGGTCGCGGTCGTCGTGCCGTCGCCGGCCTTGTCGTTGGTCTTCGAGGCGACTTCGCGGATCAGCTGGGCGCCGAGGTTCTCGAAGCGGTCAGCCAGTTCGATTTCCTTGGCCACCGACACGCCGTCCTTGGTGGAGCGCGGGGCGCCGAAGGACTTTTCGATGACCACGTTGCGGCCCTTGGGGCCCAGGGTCACCTTCACGGCGTTGGCGAGGGTGTTGACGCCGCGGAGCATGCGGTCGCGGGCGTCAGCGGAGAAATAGACGTCTTTCGCAGCCATTTCTTCTTCTACTTTCCTTGATGGCGAGGGCGGCGCTCCGGATCATCCGGGCGGCCCGCCTAGGCCGAATGTCTTTGCGCCCGACCTTGCGGGCGGGCTGGTCGGCGAGGGGCCGGGGTCTTAGTCGAGGACGCCCAGGACGTCGCTTTCCTTCATGATCAGCAGGTCTTCGCCTTCGAGCTTGATCTCGGTGCCCGACCACTTGCCGAACAGGATGCGATCGCCGGTCTTGACGTCCAGGGGCTGGACCTTGCCGCTTTCATCGCGGGCGCCGGGGCCGACGGCGATGATTTCGCCTTCCTGCGGCTTTTCCTTCACGGTGTCGGGAATGATGATCCCGCCCTTGGTCTTCTGTTCTTCCTCGACACGCCGCACGAGGACGCGGTCTCCCAAAGGACGAAACGCCATTTTGGTCTTGCTCCATTCGGAACTATTGGAATTGCGATGAGGCCAGCTCTCGCGGTCGGCGCATATTAGCAGCCGCCGACCCCGAGTGCTAACGCGGCCTGGAATTAGGAAGGACGGCCTGCGGAGTCAAGCTGCGCCGGAGCGATTGACGCCTCAGTCGGACTGGGGCGGCCGTCAGGAATTCTGTCGGAAGCTTAACTGGATAGGCGCCATGGCTGTGCCTATCTGTGACCTATGGTCAAGCTGTTCAAAGTCCTTCCCGCCCTGATGGCCCTGGCTGGCGTGCTCAGCCTGTTCGTCCTCACGCGGCCGGCCACCTTCTGAGGCGCCTCGCGCGGCCTCTCCACCCCGGCGCTTGACCTGCAGGCCGCCGGCGTCCTCCACTGCGCTGATCATGGGGAAATCAACCGCCACCGCGGGGCCGGCCCGGGGGCGCAGGCCCAAGGGCCAGGGCCCTGATCTGCGCGAAGCCATCCTGAACGCCGCCGAGGAGCTGTTCTCCCGGCACGGCTTCTATGGCGTCACCGTGCGCCAGGTGGCGACCGAGGCCGGCGTCGACACCGCGCTGATCCACTACTATTTCGGCGCCAAGCGCGAGCTGTTCGATGCGGTCTTCGCCCGCCGGGCCGAGATCCTCAATCGTGAGCGGCTGGAGGCCATGGCCGCCTATCAGGCGGCCCATCCCCACGATCTGAAGGTCGAAGGGGTGATCGAGGCCTTCATCGGGCCGCTGCTGGACCGCTCCATGACCCAGGATCCGGGCTGGAAGAACTATTTCCGCCTGGTGGCCCTGGTGAACAACACCCCGGCCTGGGGCGGCGAGACCATGCATCGCTTCTTCGATCCCGTCGTCCACCGGCTGATCGACACCCTGAAGGCGGCCCTGCCTGAGGCTGAGATCGACGACCTCTACTGGTGCTACCAGTTCCTCACCGGCGCGATGATGCTGGCCCTGTCGGAGACCGGGCGCATCGACCAGCTGTCCGATGGCCTGTGCCGCTCGTCGGACCTGCAGGCGGTGCGCGAGCGGCTGTTCGCCTACTGCGCGGCTGGACTCGAGACCGTCGTCCGCCGCCGGGCCTGAGCCTGTCCCCGTCGGGGTGTTGCGGAAATTCACCAACTGGCCAAAAAATCGGCGCGGCGGCCAAACTGAGCCCTGGCGCAATGGCCCCGGTTGCAGGCACACTCGTCGCTAATTCACCAGCTGGTGAGTTTATGACGACGTCGCACCCTCACAAAGCGGCGCGTTGGGGAGGATAAAATGAAGTCCATCTTGAAGGCTGCGCTCCTGGCGAGCGCGGCGATGGCGGCCATTCCAGGCGCCGCCGCCGCCCAGGCCCCCGCGCAGGGGGTCTCCGTGGTCGAGGAACTGGTGGTCACCGCCCGCCGGCGCGAGGAAACCGTCAAGGACGTGCCCGTCGCCGTCACCGCCGTGACCGGTGAACGCCTTGAGGCCACGGGCGCGGCCGATATCACCACCTTGCAGCAATCGACCCCCAACCTCACCGTCCAGGTGGCCCGGGGCTCCAACTCCACCCTGATCTCGTTCATCCGCGGGGTCGGCCAGCAGGATCCCCTGTGGGGCTTCGAGCCCGGGGTCGGGCTCTATGTGGACGACGTCTACATCGCCCGTCCGCAGGGCGCGGTTCTCGACATCTTCGACATCGAGCGGATGGAGGTCCTGCGGGGGCCCCAGGGCACGCTCTATGGCCGCAACACCATCGGCGGGGCGATCAAGTACGTGACCGCCAAGATCGACGGCGAGCCGGAGATGCGGTTCAAGGGCCAGCTTGGCTCCTACAACCAGCGCGACTTCATCGGCTCGGCCAAGGGCATGGTCAGCGACAGCCTCGGCGTCGGCCTGACCTGGGCCAGCTTCGACCGGGACGGCTATGGGACCAACCTGACCACCGGCGCCGAGCACTACAACAAGGACGTGGCCGCGGCCCGGGCCACGGTGGAGTTTTCACCTACCCCTGACCTCTTCTTCCGTCTGGCCGGCGACATCGTCACCGACCGCTCCAACCCCCGTCACGGTCACCGCGAAGTGGCCGCCTTCAACGCCGCCAACCTGCCGATCCCCGGCGGCGAGGTCCTGCCCAACGTCTATGACACCCGGGCCGGCGCCGGCGACAAGAACCGGGTGGAGAGCCGCGGCGTGTCGCTGCTGGGCGAATGGTCGGCCAGCGACTCCCTGACCTTCAAGTCGATCTCGGCCTACCGCGCTGGCGAGACCGCCGGCGAGATCGATTTCGACACCCTGCCGGCCCCCTTCCTGGATATTCCGGCCCGCTACAGCGACCACCAGTTCACCCAGGAACTGCAACTGCTCTATTCGGGCGACCGGATGCAGGCGGTGGGCGGCCTGTTCTATCTGAACGCCACAGCGGCCGGCGCCTTCGACACCGTGCTGAGCCAGGCGGCGCTCACCATCGCCACGGCCGGCCATGTGGACACCGAGAGCTGGTCGGCCTTCGCCGATGTGAGCTTCGACCTGACCGAGGCGCTCACCCTGTCGGTGGGCGGCCGCTACACCCGCGATGAGAAGACCGGGGTGGTCTATCGCCAGAACTTTACGGGCATCCGTTCGCCCCTGTTCGGCAATCCGCTGGCCGTCCCGGGCCTGGTGCGGTCGAACTTCACCAGCACCGACAGCTACGAGAAGTTCACCCCCCGGGTCAGCGTCAGCTACGACTTCGGCTCCGAGCTGACCGGCTACGCCTCCTACAGCCAGGGCTTCAAGTCCGGCGGCTTCGACATGCGCGCCGACGCCATCCTCACCCCCACCTCCCGGGACGGCTATGCGCCCGAGACGGTGGACTCCTATGAGGCGGGCCTGAAGGGCTACTTCTTCGACCGGCGCCTGAGCCTGAACACGGCGGTCTTCTACGCCCAGTATCAGGACCAGCAGGTCACCCTGCAGACCCCGGTGGGCGCCTCCATCGCCAGCCAGGTGCTCAATGTCGGCGAATCGCACATGTCGGGCGCCGAGGTGGAGGGCGTCGCCTATCTGACCCCGGATCTCAGCGCCAACTTCGCCCTGGGCTATATCAAGGCGGAGTTCGACGAGTACCGCGCCCTCAACCCGCTGACGGGGCAGGTGGAGGACTTCGCCAACAGCCGGGTGTTCCAGAACACCCCTGAATGGACCGGCGCCTTCAGCCTGACCTACCAGCGCGACCTGGGCGCCAAGGGGAAGATCAGCTTCATCCCGTCGGCCTCCTACCGCTCGTCCTTCTCCATGTTCGAGATCCCGTCGAGGCTCGATCAGGGCGCCTACTGGCTCTATGACGCGAGCCTGGTGTGGACCTCGGAAAGCGAGCGCTACCGGGTCGGCCTGCACGGCAAGAACCTGGGCGACGAGACCTACCGGATCGGGGGCTACAACTTCCCCGGCGGCCTCTTCGCCAACTCCATCACCGCCTATTACGGGCCGCCGCAGACGGTGACCCTCTCCCTTGAAGCCAAGTTCTAGTAGAGCTTAGCGGCCCGGCTCCCTCTGGGGGCCGGGCCTTCGTCTATTTTGCGGAGCTCTGATGGACACCTCCCCCGACGCCGCCGCCCGTCCCCCCTTCGGGATCCGGCCGAGCCGCTATCCGGTCACCGTCCTTGGCGTGCTGATCGTCGCCTATACGTTCAACTTCCTCGACCGCCAGATCCTCGGAATCCTGGCCGGGCCGATCAAGGCCGAGCTTGGTCTCACCGACAGCCAGCTGGGCCTGATGGGCGGTCTGGCCTTCGCCCTCTTCTATACGGGCCTGGGCATCCCGGTAGCCTGGCTCGCCGATCGCTGGAGCCGCACCTGGATCATGACCGGGGCGCTGGCCCTGTGGAGCGGCTTCACCGCCCTCTGCGGCTTTGCCACCGGCTTCTGGACCCTGTTCCTGGCCCGGATGGGGGTCGGAATCGGCGAGGCCGGCGGCGTAGCCCCGGCCTATTCCCTGATCGCCGACTACTTCCCCAAGTCCCAGCGTGCCCGGGCGCTGGCGGCCTATTCCTTCGGCATCCCCATCGGCTCGGCCCTGGGCATCCTGTTCGGCGGGCTGATCGCTCACGCCATCGACTGGCGGGCGGCCTTCATCATCGTCGGCCTGGCCGGCATCGCCTTCGCCCCGATCTTCCGCCTGATCGTCAAGGAGCCCCGGCGCGGCGCCCAGGACGAGCCGGCTGTCGCCCCTGTGCCGCCGCTCGCCGAACAGGCCCCGGCCGCCCCGCCCCCCGGCGCGGTGGCCCTGCTGCTGCGCAAGCCGAGCTTCTGGCTGATCTCGCTCGGGGCGGCGGCCTCGTCGGTGTGCGGCTATGGGGTGGCCTTCTGGCTGCCCTCCTTCTTCGAGCGCAGCCTGGGCATGAGCCTGGTGGACCGTTCCATCTTCCTGGGGATCATCACCCTGGTGGGCGGCGTGATCGGCGTCTGGGCCGGCGGCTGGCTGGGCGACCGGCTGGGCCCCAAGCGTCCTGCGGCCTATCTGCTGGTGCCGGCGGCCGCCTTCCTGATCGCCCTGCCGTGCTTCTTCATGGCGATCCAGTCGAAGTCCCTGGCCCTGGCCTTCGTGCTGTTCATCATCCCCCAGGGGCTGAACCTGGCCTGGCTGGGGCCGGTGATCACCGCGGTCCAGCATCTGGTGCCGGTGGCGCAGCGCTCGGTGGCCTCGGCCTGCTTCCTGTTCGTC
Organism: Phenylobacterium sp.; assembly: GCA_019264505.1. Taxonomy (GTDB): domain Bacteria; phylum Pseudomonadota; class Alphaproteobacteria; order Caulobacterales; family Caulobacteraceae; genus Phenylobacterium. Next base: position 6,502 of record JAHUZY010000359.1, read on the forward strand.
AACAACCTGATCGGTCTCGGCCTCGGCACCTGGTATTTCGGCGCGGTGTCCGACGCCCTGACGCCCAGGTTCGGCGAGGAATCCCTGCGCTACGCCATCTATTCGGGCCTGGCCTTCTACCTGGTGGCCTCGGCCCTATTCGTCATCGGCGCCCGGCGGCTGAAGCATGACTGGGTGGCCTGAGCCCCCAGTCGTCGCTCCAGACGGCCCTCAGGCCTCAGCGTGAGCCCACGGGCACGCGCTGAGCGTCCTGCTCGGCCGCAAGTTTCGCCAGCAGGTCGCCATACTTGGCCAATTCCATCCTCGCGATGGTCCGGTTGTGAACCTCGTCAGGGCCGTCGGCCAGCCGCAGGGTGCGCTGTCCGGCATAGGCCTTGGCCAGGCCGAAGTCGCTGGTCACGCCAGCGCCCCCATGGGCCTGGATGGCGTCGTCGATGACCTTCAGCGCCATGGTCGGGGCCTGGACCTTGATCATGGCGATCTCCAGCCGGGCGACCTTGTTGCCGGCCTTGTCCATCATGTCGGCGGCCTTCAGGCAGAGCAGACGGGTCATCTCGATATCGATACGGGCCCGGGCGATGCGCTCCTCCCAGACCGAGTGCTCGGAAATCGCCTTGCCGAAGGCCGTGCGGCTCTTGAGCCTCCGGCACATCTTCTCCAGGGCTACCTCGGCCGCCCCGATGGTGCGCATGCAGTGATGAATCCGGCCTGGACCCAGGCGCGCCTGGCTGATCTCGAAGCCCCGGCCCTCGCCCAGCAGCAGGGCCTCATGCACGGGCACCCGGACATTCTCCAGCACCGCCTCGGCATGGCCATGGGGGGCGTCGTCATAGCCGAACACCGGCAGCATCCGCACGATCTTCACGCCGGGCGCGTCCATGGGCACCAGGACCTGGCTCTGCTGCTGGTGGCGCGGCGCGTCCAGATCGGTCTTGCCCATGACCACGGCCACCTTGCAGCGGGGGTCGCCCATGCCTGACGACCACCACTTGCGGCCGTTGATCACATAGTGGTCCCCGTCGCGGCCAATGCGGGTCTCGATATTGGTGGCGTCCGACGAGGCCACCTGGGGCTCGGTCATCAGGAAGGCCGAGCGGATTTCCCCGTTCATCAGGGGGCGCAGCCAGCGTTCCTTCTGCGCCAGGGTCCCGTAGCGGTTGAGGATCTCCATATTGCCGGTGTCCGGCGCCGAGCAGTTGAAGACCTCTGAGGCGAACTCCACCCGCCCCATGATTTCGGCGATGGGGGCGTATTCCAGATTGGTCAGCTGCTCCCCCTCGAAGACGAAGCTCTCATCCACATGGGCGACGCCGGAGGAGGGCGGCATGAACATGTTCCACAGGCCCGCGGCTTTGGCCTTGGCCTTCAGAGCCTCGATCACCGGCAGGACCTTCCACCGCTCCCCTTGCGCCTGCTGGGCTTCATAGAGGGGGACGGCGGGGATCACATGCTCGGCCATGAAGGCCTCGACCCGGGCGATCAGGGCCTTCTGCCGTGCCGAATATTCGAAATCCATGGGGCGCGCCTTCCGTTCAAACAAATGTTTGAACGCCTTTTAGGCCCCCCAGACGAACAGGCGTTTGATTTTCAGCAATTCTGCGCCAATGGTGGGGAAGAGATCGATCCGGGCGCGTCCTGGCCCCCTGCGGCCGACCCCCGGCGCCCCGCTTCAACGCCCATGTCCCCGGGAGGACCACGATGAACATCGCCGCCGAAAAAGCCCAATCCAGCTTCGCGCTGAACCCGCAGGACGCGCTCAACGACCTTCGCATCTCCGACAAGGCGGTGCCGCTGCTGAACCATGTGAAGCGGTTCATCGAAGAGGTGGTCCAGCCCATGTCGGTGGAGTTCCATCGTCTGGGCGAGGGCAAGACCGACATCTGGTCCTATGCGCCGGGCCAGCTGGAAGTCCTCGAAGCCGCCAAGGACAAGGCCAAGGCCGAGGGCCTGTGGAACTTCTTCCTGCCCAACGCCGAGACCGGCGAGGGCCTGTCCAACCTCGACTACGCCTATATCGCCGTCGAGCTCGGCAAGAATCCGATGGCCTCGGAAACCATGAACTGCGCCGCGCCCGACACCGGCAACATGGAAGTCCTCGAGCGCGTCGGCACGCCTGAGCAGAAGGAAAAGTGGCTGAAGCCGCTGCTGGAAGGCAAGATCCGCTCGGCCTTCGCCATGACCGAGCCGGACATGGCCTCGTCCGACGCCAAGAACATCCGCATGCGCGCCACCCTGGTGGGCGACGAGTACGTGATCAACGGCGAGAAGCACTACATCTCCGGCGCCGGCGACCCGCGCTGCAAGGTGATGATCACCATGGTGCAGACGAGCCCCGAAGGTCCGCCCCACCTGCGCCAGTCGCAGATCCTGGTCCCCATGGACACCCCAGGCGTGAAGGTGGTCGGGCCGATGAACGTGTTTGGTGATCCTGACGCGCCGCACGGCCACATGCACATCGTGTTCGACAATGTCCGCGTGCCGGCCTCGAACATGCTGCTGGGCGAAGGCCGCGGCTTCGAGATCAGCCAGCTGCGCCTGGGCCCCGGCCGCATCCACCACTGCATGCGCGCCATCGGTCAGGCAGAGAAGGCGCTCGACCTGATGGTCACCCGCGGCCTGACCCGCGAAGCCTTCGGCAAGCCGATCATCCAGCTGGGCGGCAATGTCGAGATCGTCAGCCGCGCCCGGATCGAGATCGAGGCCATGCGCCTGATGGTGCTCAAGGCCGCCAAGGCCATGGACGTATTGGACCGCCAGGAAGCCCGCATCTGGATCCACATGGTCAAGGCCATGGTCCCTGAGCGGGTCTGCCAGATCATCGACCAGGCCATCCAGATGTACGGCGCCACCGGCGTCTCGCAGAAGACGCCCCTGGCGCGGATGTACACCTCGACCCGCACCCTGCGCCTGGCCGATGGCCCCGATGAGGTCCACCACATGGTGGTCGGCCGCAACGAGCTGCGCCAGTACCGCGAAATGCCCCAGGATCCGTCCACGGCGGCGGTGTTCCGGAACTAGGCTCGCGAGGCCTGAACTGGACGTTAGACCCCAAGGCCCCGGCGTCACCGCCGGGG
>JAHUZY010000017.1 GCA_019264505.1 Phenylobacterium sp.
GGTGTTCATGGACCCTCGGGTCAAGCCCGAGGGTGACGCGCTGTGGGGGGTGACGGCCAGATGATGAGGCCGGGACTCGATCAGCCCCCGCGACCCGCCCGCCAGGCCTCCCGCGTCAGCTCCCAGTAGAGGCTCCGCCGCACGGTCCCGTCGGGTCGCACCGTCTCCCGCTCACCCATGCGCACGAAGCCGGCGCCGTCGATGGCGGCGATGGAGCGGACATTGTCCAGGGCCGCGGTCAGACCGATCAGGCGCACGCCTAAGGTCTCGAACATGAAGGCCGCGGCGCCCGACACCCCGCCGCGCCCCCGGCCAGCGTTCTGACGGTCAGCCCGGGCCGCGCCGGCGATCTCGGCCGAGGACCGGTCGGGCCAGACGGAGATGCGGGAATAGCCCGCCACCTCGCCGGCCTCGTCCAGGGTCACCGACAGGATGCACTCGCCCCGCGCATGGGCGGCCCGGCTGTCGGCCACCCAGCGGGCGATGCTGTCGCGAGTGAAGGGTCGCGGCAGGTCATAGATCGGGTCCGACACCCGGGGATCGAGGAAGAGGGCCAGTAGCCCCTCCACATGTTCCGGCCCCGCCAGCACCCGGTCGTTCACCCCCCGCACCGCCGCACGGATGGCGGCCTCTTCCTCCGGGCTCGCCTGCAGCACGGTGACGGGCGGGGCGCTCATGGCCTTACGCCCTAGCCGATCTTGACACCCGGCGGCGGGACGGAGTCCTCGGGCACGAAGAAGTCCGGCATCAGGGGCGCGGTGGGATCGACCCGGTACTTGTCGAAGTCCCGCTCGCCCTCGCCATAGAGGAAGGTGTCGTCGATCAGGAAGTTGCGGGTGAAATCGCGGGCGGGCTTGTTGAAGATGGCGTAGGCGGCGTCGGCCATGATGTCGGTGGTGCGGCAGCTCTTCATGCCCTCCTCGCCGGCCAGGGCGAACTGGATGGCGGCCGTGGCGATGCCGGTGCGCGGCCAAAGCGCGTTGAAGGCGATGCCGTCCTCGCGGAACTCCTCGGCCATGCCCAGCACGCACATGCTCATGCCGAACTTGGCCATGGTGTAGGCCACATGGCCCTTGAACCAGCGGGGGTTCATGTCGAGCGGCGGCGACAGCATCAGGACGTGGGGATTGGCGCTGCGCTTCAGGTACGGGATGCAGGCCTTGGAGGTGAGGTAAGTCCCCCGCGCATTGACCTGGTTCATCAGGTCATAGCGCTTCATCTCGGTCTGGAGCGTGCCGGTCAGCTGGATGGCCGAGGCGTTGTTCACGCAGATATCGATGCCGCCGAACTTGGCGGCGGCCTGCTCGACGGCCTCCGTCACATTGGCCTCGTCGCGGACGTCGACGATCAGCGGCAGGGCCTTGCCGCCGGCCTTCTCGATCTCTTCGGCGGCCGAATAGATGGTGCCGGGCAGGTGCTTGTGCGCCTCGGCGGTCTTGGCGGCGATGGCCACATTGGCGCCGTCCCGGGCGGCGCGAAGCGCAATGGCCAGGCCGATGCCGCGGCTGGCGCCGGTGACGAACAGGGTCTTGCCTTGCAGGCTCATAGGGTCGCTCCCACGGTTTCTTCTGACAGGATCCACAGCCGTTCGGCGGCTTCGGGATCGAGGGCGTGGTCCATCACGCCATGGTTGGGCTTGTCCTTGGTCCAGGGCATGGCCACCGAGCAGTCCTCCAGATAGAGGCCGCCCTCCCCTTCCAGCTCCTCGGCCACGGCGGCCCAGACGCTGGTCGACGCGCCCTGTTCCGGCGTCTTGAAGCCCTCGACGGGCTTGCCTTCCTCGTCCAGCCAACCCATGGCCGCCATCTCCTCATGGGAGAGGTGGCGCTGCAGCGGCGTCATGATGCCGCCGGGCATGACCGCATTGGCGTTGATCCCGTGCTCGGCGAAGCGCTCGTCAAAGGCCACGGCGAAGAGCGCGTTGGCCGTCTTGGACTGTCCATAGGCCTCCCACTTGTCGTAGGGGCGGTTGCGATAGTGGATGTCGTCGAAATGGATCGGGCTGCGCCGATGGCCAATGGACGACAGGGCCACCACGCGGGCGGCGCGGTCCTCATCGGCGGCGTTCATCAGGGCCCGGGCCAGGCCCACGCTCAGCAGGAAGTGGCCGAAATGGTTGACCCCAATCTGCATCTCCAGCTCGTCGGAGGTGTAGGCCTGCGGACAGGCCATGACCCCGGCATTGTTGATCAGAACGTCCAGGGGCGCGTCCCCCCAGGCGTCGACGAAGGAACTGACCGAGGACAGGCTGGCCAGATCAAGCGTCCCGGCCACCACCTTGTCGGCGCCGATGCTCTCATTGATCTGCACCGCCGCCCGCTCGCCGGCCGAGCGGTCGCGGACGGCCAGCATGACATCGGCGCCGGCCCCGGCGAGCGCCCGGGCGGTCTCCAGGCCGATGCCGCTGGCGCCGCCAGTGACGATGATGTTGCGGCCGTTCAGGTCATGCTCGCCGGCCACGATGCGGGCGGGGGTGAAGGCGCCGAACTTCACCGGCCGCCAACCTTGGCGAAGTCGGGCGCCCGCTTTTCGGCGAAGGCGGAAAAGGCCTCCTTGGCCTCCGGCGACTTGAGCTGGTCGGAGAAGTGACGGCCCTCCCGGTCCATGCGCTCGGCGAGCGCGACGGGATCGCGCATCAGGGCCTTGGTGATGGTGACGGCGGCTGGCGGCCGGGCGGCCACGGCCAGCGCCGCCGCTCGCGCCCGGGCGCGCAGCTCGCTCCGGGGCAGGACCTCGTTGGCGATGCCCCAGGCCAGCGCCTTCTGGGCGTCGACGGCCTCGCCTAGCACGAACATGGAGAAGGCCCGGGCATGGCCAATGCGGTCGGGCAGGGTCAGGCTGGAGGCGGCCTCCGGCACCAGGGCCAGGTTCACGAACGGCGTAGTCAGCACCGAATCCTCGGTCAGATACACAAGGTCGCAATGCAGCAGCATGGTGACGCCGACGCCCACAGCCCGGCCGTTGACCGCAGCCACCAGGGGCGTCTTGGCCCGGGCCAGGGCCGCCAGGAGCGGATTGCCGCCACGGCGGGCCTCATTGGCCGGCGCCTCGCCCGCGTTGACGGCGGCGAAGTCGGCCAGGTCGTTGCCGGCGGTGAACATGTCGCCCTCGGCCTGGATCAGGACGCAGCGCACCTCCTTGTCGAACTCCGCCCCGTCGATGGCGTCGCCGAGGGCCTGATACATCTCCCGGGTGAGCGCGTTCTTCTTTTCCGGACGGTTCAAGGTCAGGGTCAGGACCCCGTCGGACGTCTCGGCGATGACATGCTGGCTCATGTCGGTCCTCCCAATTTGTCTTACTCCGTAAATTCTAGGCTGGTCTGCGACGAGCGTCGACGGGCGAATGCGGATTCCGCCAACGCCGATGGGACTTCCGGTGCCTTGCGCGAAGACAGAGCCAAGGCCAGTCAGTCGCCGTTCATCTCGGGACGTTGATGATCAGGACAGACCTGACGACTGGCGAATTCTTTATAGTGAAGCTTGCAACCAAGCCGTTCGCCGGGGCGCCACAGTTCGGTCGTCAAAAGACGCGACCTTGACCCCAATGGTTCGCGGAGGCTTATCTCCGCGCAGAGGAACCACCCCCAGGAGATGAGCTAATCATGAGGCGCAAGACAATCGGGCTCGCCGCAGCCCTGGCCCTGGTCGCCCTGGCGCCGGCCGCTGTGATGTCGCAGTCCCGCGACGCCGGCGTCACCGAAAAGGCGCGCACCCAGGGCATGGCCGAGGCCCCCGCCGTGGCCCAGGCCGCCGGCCTGAACTGCCAGGTCGTCGACGCCCGCCTGATCGGCAAGAACGAGGATCGCCGGGCCAAGACCTCGACCTCGTACTACGAAGTCGACTGCCAGGAGGGCATGGGCTTCGTGATCGAGGCCGTGACCGGCGGGGCCACCAACCTCTACACCTGCATCGAGGCCGCCGCCCCTACCGCCGACGGCAAGCCCTCGGCCCTGGCCTGCCAACTGCCCGGCAACCAGAACCCGCAGGCTGAGCTGGCCAAGCTGGCCGCCAAGGACGGGGTCACCTGCCCCATCGTCAACAGCCGCTCCATCGGCCGTTCGGCCACCAACACCTTCTTCGAAGTGGCCTGCGAGGACGGCGTCTCCGGCTACATCCTGAACACCGGCTATCCGGCTACCGCCGACACCAAGGTCGACGCCACCAACTGCCTTGTCTACGACCAGGCCGAGACCAACATCCGCTGCGAGCTCGGCGACGCCGCCTCGCGTCTGCGGGTCGTGGATCAGATGGCCACCGCCGACGCCAAGAGCTGCGCGGTCAGCCAGCGTCGCTTCGTGGGCGCCACCACCGACGGCTCCAACTATTTCGAAGCCGCCTGCGAAGACGGCAAGGGCTACATCTACAAGGTGGCCGCCACCGGCCAGCTGGCGGAATCCTGGGACTGCGCCCGCGCGCTGGGCATCCTGGGCGGCTGCACCCTGACCGACGCCCGTGAGGCGGCCACCGAGCAGGCGGCCCTCTACACCCGTCTGTCCAAGGCCGCGGGCTTCGACTGCGACGTCGACAAGTATGCGGTCTTCCCGGCCGCGGGCGGCAAGGACGTGGTCGAGCTGGTCTGCAAGGACGGCAAGCCCGGCGGCGTCGGCGTCTTCGAACTGAACAAGAGCGCCGTCTACAACTGCGCCTATGCGCCGATCGTCGGCTATCGCTGCGGCCTGAACCCCGAGAACAGCGCCTATGCCGCCCTGACGGCTGACCTGAAGAAGCACGGCCGTGACAGCTGCGTCGTCTCGGGCCAGCGCCTGGTGGGCAAGACCGCCGACGGCTCGGCCTATATCGAAGTCGCCTGCTCTGACGGCCTGGCTGGCTACATGATCGAGTACAAGCAGAACCCGATCACCTCGGTGGAAGCCATGGGCTGCGCCTTCGCCAAGGGCATCGCCGGCGGCTGCAAGCTGCCGGGCAACACCTGATCGCCTCGATCAGACGGCACGAAGAAGGGCC
>JAHUZY010000071.1 GCA_019264505.1 Phenylobacterium sp.
GATCGTCTGGAGCGGATTCTGGTTCTGGACCCGCATCCAGGTCGGCGACCGCATGGACGCGACGGCGGAAAACCTGCGCAGCGCGGGCTACGAGGTCAGCTGGGGGACGCGCAGCATCGGCGGCTATCCCTTCCGCCTCAATGTCACCCTGACCGACGCGGTGATCCGCGAGCCCTCCGGCTGGGCGCTGGCCACCCCGCGCCTGGAATCCGAGGCCTATATGCATGCGCTCGGCCGCTGGATCTTCGCCGCCCCCGACGGCCTGACCTTCACCCGGCCGCGCTCAGGCGCGGTGCAAGTGACCGGCAAGATGATCCGCGCCAGCCTGGGGAACGCCGAGGCCAAGCCGCCGCGCTTTGACTTCGAAGGTCGGGAGCTGATCTTCACCCCGACGCCGGGCGCCCAGCCCTTCGCCCTGTCGCAGGCTCAGAAGGTGGCCTTCCACCTGCGGCCCGGCCCCGAGGACCAGGGCGCCCTGTTCCTGGAGGTCGAGGATGGCCAGGCGCAGATGTCGGGCCTGTTCGCCCGTATCGCCCAGGACGGCGATATCGACCTGAAGTGGGACGCCCTGCTCACCAAGATGAGCGAATTCAGCGGGCCCGATTGGCCCAACGCCGTGCGCAACTGGAGCCAGGCCGGCGGCATGGCGCAGGTCCGCGAAGCCGGCCTGACCGCAGGCGAGGCGGTGATCGGCGTCAATCGCGGCCAGCTGTTCGTCGGCCCGGATGGCCGGCTGCGGGGCACGCTTGACGTCACCCTGCGCCAGGCGCCCGAGGCGCTGGCGGCCCTGGGGGCCGGCGGCGTCCTGCCCCCTGAAACCGCCGAGACCGCCGCTGCTGTGACCGCCGCGCGCCAGGGCGCGGACAATGTCGCTCAGGCGGCCATCACCTTCCAGGCGGGCCAGACGACCCTTGGCCCCGTGGCCATCGGGCCGGCGCCGCGGGTCTATTGAGGCCGATGGTTTCGGCTGCAACTTTCTTGCGCGAGGGCGGCCTATTGCGCCCCTTCGCGCAATGACTTAGGTCGCGGCTTTCGTTTCGGGAATAGAAATGGCCGACGCCCAGCAAGCCGCGCCCGCAGCCTCGTCCGGAGGCGCCCTGCCCCTGGAGGCCGTGCGCGCGCGGATCGACGAGATCGACGCGGGCCTGCTGGCCCTGCTGGACGAGCGCACGGCGCTGGGCAAGCAGGTGGCCGCCGCAAAGGCCGCCGCCGGTCAGGCCGACCGCTTCGGCCTGCGCCCCGGCCGCGAGACCGAGATCCTGCGCCGCCTGCTGGCCATGCCCCGCACCGGCGCCAGCGACGCCCTGGTCATCCGCATCTGGCGCGAGCTGATGGGCCAAAGCCTGGCCCTGCAGGGGCCCTTCAACCTGACCGTCTGGGGCGGCCCAACCCAGGCCCGCGCCCTGGAGCTGACGCGGCTGCGCTTTGGCGCGGCGCCGAGCCTGCGCATGGCCCAGAAGCCGGAGGAGACCCTGGCGGCGGCCAAGCTCAAGGGCGGCGTGGGCGTGGCCATGCTGACCGGCGACTCCGCCTGGTGGGGCCGTCTGCTGGCCGAGCCGAAGCTGAAGGTCTTCGCTGTCCTGCCCTGCCTCAACGCCTGGGGCCCGCCCTCGGCCCTGGCCTTCGCCGAGGTGGAGGTGGAGCCCACCGGCGCCGATGTCACCCTCTGGGTGACCGATGCGCCGGGTCCAGCCGCTAAGGTGGCCGAGACACTGAGCCGCGACGGGGTGGCGGCCGAACTGCTGAGCGAGGCCGGCGGGCTGAAGCTCTTCACCCTGGCCGGCTACTACCAGGCCGATGATGAGCGCCTGGCCCGGGCGCCTGGGCGCCTGAGCGGCGTCATCGGGGCTGCACCAGAACCGTTCGACGTGTAAGAGCCAGGGCCTGATACGTCCAAACCCAGGCCCGCCCATGTCCCAGTCCCCCGATCGCGCCGCCGCCGACCGTCCGGTTCCAAAGCCGGGCATCCTCGATATCTCGGCCTATGTCCCCGGCAAGGCCAAGGTCGACGGGATCGAGCATCCGCTGAAGCTGTCGGCCAATGAGAACATCCTGGGCTGCAGCCCCCGGGCCAAGGCGGCCTATTCAGCCGCCATCGACCAGCTGCACATCTATCCTGACAGCCGCGCCACCCCCCTGCGCCAGGCCATCGCCGCGGAATTCCGCCTGGAGCCCGAGCAGCTGATCTTCGGCTGCGGCTCGGACGAGATCTTCCACATGCTCTGCCAGGTCTATCTGGAGCCCGGCGACAATATCGTTCAGGGGGAGTTCGCCTTCGGCGCCTACGCCATCGGCGCCCGCGCCTGCCAGGCCGAAGTGCTCAGCGCGCCCGAGCCCGACTACCGCGTTGATGTGGACGAGCTTCTGAAGCTGGTGAACGACCGCACCCGTCTGGTCTTCATCGCCAATCCCGGCAACCCCACCGGCACCTATGTCGGCGGCGAAGAGATCCGTCGCCTGCACGCGGCCCTGCCGAAAAGCGTGGTGCTGGTCCTGGACGGCGCCTATGCCGAGTTCGTCGATGATCCGGCCTTCGAGGACGGGACGGACCTGGCCCACACCAGCGACAATGTCATCGTCACCCGCACCTTCTCCAAGCTGCACGGCCTGGCGACCCTGCGGGTGGGCTGGGCCTATGGGCCGCCTGCGATGATCGGCGCGCTCGACCGCATTCGCCAGCCGTTCAACACCTCCATCCCAGGCCAGCTGGCCGCGGTGGAGGCCCTGGCCGACAAGGACTTCCAGAAGGCCTCCCTGGACCTGCTCGCCCAATGGCGGCCCTGGCTCGCCCAGCAACTGGGGGGGCTTGGCCTGTCGCCGGTGCCCAGCGCCACCAACTTCGTCCTGGTGGGCTTCCCCACCACCGGCCCCAAGAGCGCCCAGGCGGCCGAGGCCTATCTGGCCAGCCGCGGCCTGATCGTCAGGGGCGTCGGTGGCTATGGCCTGCCCCACCACCTGCGCATGACCATCGGGCTTGAGGCGCACAATCGCGCCGTGGTCGAGGCCCTGGCCGACTTCATGCAGGCCGATTGATGGCCGAGCCCGTCTTCGCCCGCCTGGCCATCATCGGCTGCGGCCTCATCGGCTCGTCCCTGGCGCGGGGCGCGCGGGCCTCCGGCGCGGCGGCCGAGATCGTCATCCATGACGCCAGCCCCTTCGCGCGGGCCCGCATCGCCGAGCTGGGCCTGGCTGACGCGGTGACCCTGAGCGCCGAAGAGGCCGTGACCGGCGCCGACCTGATCATCTTCGCCACCCCGGTGCGCGCCATCGGCGAGGCGGCGGCCGCCTGCGCCCACGCCATCTCGCCCGGCGCCATCGTCAGCGACGTGGGCTCGGTGAAGGCCGCCGTCAGCGAGGCGCTCTCCGCCGCGCTGCCCAACACCGTCCACATCGTGCCCGGCCACCCCATCGCGGGCACCGAGCAGTCGGGACCAGACGCCGGCTTCGCCGAGCTCTTCCACCAGCGCTGGGTGATCCTCACCCCCCAGGCCCGGGAGGACGACGCCTATCTGGAGGCCGTCCAACGCCTGGCCGACTTCTGGACCGCGCTCGGCGCCCAGGTCGAAAGGATGGACGACAAGCACCACGACCTCGTCCTGGCCGTCACCAGCCACCTGCCCCACCTGATCGCCTACAACATCGTCGGCACCGCCGCCGACATGGAGGAGGTCACCCGGGCCGAGGTGATGAAGTACTCCGCCGGCGGTTTCCGCGACTTCACCCGCATCGCGGCGTCCGACCCGACCATGTGGCGCGACATCTTCCTGACCAACAAGGACGCGGTGCTGGAGGTCCTGGGCCGCTTCACCGAGGACCTGCAGGCCCTGTCGCGGGCCATTCGCTGGGGTGAGGGCGACAAGCTGTTCGACCTGTTCAGCCGCACCCGGGAAATCCGCCGCGGCGTCATCGAGGCCGGCCAGGAAAGCGCCGAGCCGGACTTCGGCCGGAAGCGGGGCGGCTGATGAACGGCATGGCCTGGCTCGCCATCGCCATCGTCGCCGAGGTGATCGCCACCACGGCGCTGAAGGCGTCCGATGGCTTCCGTAACACCGCGCCCTCGGTGATCACCGCCATCGGCTACGGGATCGCCTTCTGGTGCATGTCCCAGGCCATGCGCACCGTGCCGGTGGGGATCGTCTACGCCCTGTGGTCAGGGGTCGGCATTGTCCTGATCACCGCCATCGCCTGGGTCCTCTACCGCCAGCAGATCGACACCGCCGGCCTCATCGGCATCGGCCTGATCCTGGCTGGCGTGGTGGTCATCCAGGTGTTCTCCAAGGCGACGGCTTAGGGCGGCTTCGCCTCGCGCCCACACCGTCATGCTCGGGCTCGTCCCGAGCATCCCTCGTCGGGGCGGGCGCCGGCGTCGAGAGGGATCCTGGGCGCATGGCCCAGGAT
>JAHUZY010000087.1 GCA_019264505.1 Phenylobacterium sp.
GCTTCATCCCACCCGGGCAGCGCCACGCCCCGGTCCGTCAAAAGCTCCAGCGCCAAGGACGTCTGTTCAGCCTTCGCGATAAAGTTGTCGTCCGACAAGGAGCGGGCGGCAAGCACGGCGGCGTAGCGCCCGTCGAAGCCCGCATCGTCGGAATAGCGGGCTGCGCTTGCGGTGCCCATGACGGTAAGGAGGTCGGCGGCGGACGGCGTCGTCGCGGCCATGGCCTTTATCAGGCGTCCAAGGGCGCCTTTGGTCTCTCGCCGAGCCCTATCGAACAAGGCTTCCGCCTTCGCTGGGACGGACATTTTCCGCAGGCGGGCGACGCGGATTGCCTGACCGAGGAGCACCCCGGCGGGGGCGCTTCCCCCGCTGTGTTGGAACGCAGCTTCGAGATTGGCGGCGGCGTCGACCAAGAACTGTCCGAACGCTACCGCGTCGGCCTCAGGCGCAAACATCGCCTTCTGCCGGATCTGCAGCGCCAGGGTATCGAGCTGATGGCCGTACTGATCTTGGTGGCCCATCCGGTCCAGCAGAGTGCGCGCCTTGCCGATGGCGGTCATCGCCTGATCCATCAGGCCGCAATCGCGTAGGATCCTCGCCAGGCCTGCGACCTGTTGGTAGATTTCCTCCTCGTCCCCCGAGGCGTCCGCCGCGAACGCACAGGCGATGGCCGTCAGGGCCTCGAGCTGGATCCCGCAGCGATTGTAGACATCCGCCATGGCGAACCAGGCGAGGCGTCGGCGGCGCGGGTTTGCGGCTCCGTTCAGCAGGGCACTTTCCGCCAGATCGCGCGCTTCCTGGACCTCGCCGGAGGTCGCCAGCTTCCCGGCGACCAGCCGGATCATGCGCAGATCGTAGTCGGGATCGGAGGTATGGGGCGCCGCCGCCGCGCCGAGGGCGAGCCAGAGAAGCAGGGCCCTGATGTCCGCCTCGTCGCCCACCGGCGCGTAGGTCAGATACGCGACGATTGCGGAGACGACCTCGTCCGCGGGCTCGGTCATAAGCGCCTTGGGAAGGGAAATCCGCCCGATAACCACGGGCTGTTCCGAGGACAGGAAGGCGAACGCCCGCTCCAGGAACGCCTTGCGGTCCATCAGCCACTCCATCCCGGCGGTTCCCGGCGCGCTCCCCTTGCGAAGCGCGATCGGCTTGGACGCAAGGCGAATTACGACGACCGCAAGGACGGCCAGTCCCATTGTTCCGGCTAGCGACGGTTGGACCAGTGCGACCAATCGAACGCGAAGGTTGCGATTGGTCGGATCTTCCGCCAGCCGTTCGACGAGTTCCAGGACCGCGTCGGCGAAGCGCTCCATGTCGATGGGGCCTTGGCCGTCGGGCCGCGCCGACAGAAGGATCTGCTCCAACGTACGCAGGAGAAGACGTTCGCCGCGTTGGCGCTGATTCTTCGTCTTCGGCAGGGGAACGGCGAGGTCGAAGGCGTGCACGACGAGATTTCGGGCCTGAGCGTCGCCGACGCAGGCCATCCGATAGGCCTCGGCCAATGCTTGGTTCCCCCCGGCGCTGGCGATCAGCCCCTGATAGTCGGGGACCCCGTCTCCGGCGAAGGCCTTAGAAAGGGCCCGGAAATACAGGGCGCTGGCCTCATCGCCCGGCTGTTCTTCTGCGACGGCCGCCGCCGTCTCGTAGTCACGGGCGAGCAGGGCGTCTCGTCGCCGACGGTCTCGCAAACTGGCGCTGCCTGGAAACAGCGCCTGCAGCCGCTCCGCCGCGTGCACCTCAAGCGCCATCGCGCCGATCTCCTCGGCCGTGGCGAGCGCGCTTTCAAGATCTTCTCGATTATCAAGGGTTTCGATTGCAGGCGCGAGGAGTTCGGCGGCGAGACCGGACGCGTTCGCGTCCTCGGCGATTCGGGCCAGTTTGACGCGCGCGTTCCCGTTCAGCCGGGCGTCGAGATCCAGCTCCGTTCGGATAAGATCCAGGGCCTGCTCGTAATGTCCCGCCTTGTGAAGAAGCTGGACCATTAAGAATGCTTTGTGTGCCTCAAGGGACTTCGGCAGCGTGTCCAGGTCCTTGAGTGCCTGACCCAGCCGCCCGTCGCGGATCCAGGAATCCCATAGATCGACGTGTTCCGAAAGATAGATCGACGGATCATTCTCCATCCCTCCACCCATGACTCCGCATCCGTCGATGGACAGCAGAAGGTCCGACAGTGCGGTACGCCGTGGGGTGAACTCGCCCGCGTCCAGCGCAACGTAGAGCGTCTTTTCCCGGGCGACGGGGGTGACCTGGGCCGCGAGCGCATGCAGCTGGGGCGCCCAGACATCCTCAGACTGAAGCGGCGTCGCGGCACCTGGAGGGATGTAGGGATCGACGGCGTCGTCACGATAACTGGCGGCGTCCACCACCAGAATCGCCGTCCGCTCCGGCTGGGCATCGACCAGATCCGTCACGGTCTGAGCGCGGCGGTCCTTGGCCGCCACTATGGCGACCTGCGTCTCGAACCACGCGGCGGCATTCGGGACCGGCTCGCCCGCCAGCGCCTCGAGACTGCTCAGAACTTCCCCCCGAAGCGCGTCGCGCGCACCCTCGAGATCCGATCCCGGAGGGATAACCACAACATAGCGCAACAAGGCGGGGGTGCCGTCCATCATTCGGATTGCGGTCAGGACCGCGACAAGAGCACCGGCGCGATCCTCAAAGCGGCCGCCGCCGATGCACAGGATATCCGAGCCCTTCAGGACGTTCGGGTACTGCTGCACGAAGGCATCGATCTGTTTCAGCAGGTTGTGATCGCAGTCCGCCGGTTTCGCCTCGCCATGCATCGTCACAGAGGGCGTCATCATTTGATGATCGCCCTCCGCCTCGGGATTCTGTGGGGGTGCGGCGTTTTCCGGCGATGTCATCGATGCAACCTAGTAATGCAGACCGCGCCCGTCGCAAGCCAACTGCGCCGTCCTCGCCAACCCGCGCCGCCGCCGTGCAATCCGGGAGCCCTTGATTGTGTTTATAGGGCGATGATGAGCGAACACGTCATTCATTGAAGTTCAAACCCTTCGCCCCGGAGTGGGAGAATGAAGCGCCGAACGCCGTCGTCTGGGTCGACGTCGCCGCCTTGACCAGGGTGGCGGCTCTGGTGCCGGTAGACGGGCTCCGTTCGTAGTTGCTGTAGAAGCGCGGCGCTCTCCCGGCAGTCCTCCGCAAAATGCGCCCCTACGGCGATGTCCGCTTTCTGGCGGACCGGGAAGGCCCGCTTCTGGCGCGAGGGAGACCTGAGCGGTCACAACGCCGAGGCAGGGTCTCGGCACACAAGTTGAAGATCTGCGTCGGGTTCTTGTTAGTAGAGTAGCCCCATTGGCGAAAGTCGATCACTGCGCCACGGCCTAGACATGCCCATGCGTCTGGTGCTGCAAGGCCCAAGTACGATAGGCGGTACGCGTTTGCGATGAGCCTTGCCGGGGTCGATTCAGAACGATGACGTAGGTAGGTCGGCGAAGATTCTGCCGCTGATTGGAGGGCCAGTGGGTTGAGGCGCAGGCGACCTAGAGATCAAACACTTTGATGAGTACCTGGGCGACAGCGAGAATGCTCGCACCGCCGATCACAGCGCCCATTATCCTGTTGCCGAGCTCGTCCTTCAGGAGGCTAAGTGCGTGGTTCAGGTCACCCCTTGTGACATGTTCACGGCTGGAGAGAGAGGTCTCAGTCACAATGGCCTCCGCGCAGTCTTCGACGATCCCGGTCGTCCTCAGTCGGCGCGAACCGTCCAGGGCACCGTAAGCAGGGATGCTCATAACGGTTCCGATCTTAGGCTGTCTCAACTGATGCGCCAATCGCGGCGGCCTGCGCTGTCGGCTTGGATGCATGCCCCGCGAAGGGCCCCCTCAAAGGGGTCTGGGATGAATCCTCGCTTCCGATCCATGCCCCTATTGAGTTGGCGACCATCGGCAATTGCACATGTGCAATTCCTGCGCTGCCGGCTTCGACGCACGCCCCGCGAAGGGGCCCCCTCAAAGGGGTCTGGGATGAATCCTCGCTTCCGATCCACGCCCCCATTAGGGTGGCGGCCATCGGCAATTGCACATGTGCAATTCCCGCGCAGTCGGCGTCGATGCACGCCCCGCGAAGGGACCCCCTCAGAGGGGTCTGGGATGAATCCTCGCTTCCGATCCATGCCCCTATTGAGGTGGCGACCATCGGCAATTGCACATGTGCAATTCCTGCGCTGTCGGCTTCGATGCACGCCCCGCGAAGGGGGCCACATGTTCGAGAATTACACATGGGGGTTTCCCTCTGGTTTCGGTCCCCCCGCGAATGCACCAGGCTGAACCCTTCGCCCTGAGCCAACTTTGCCCGCGGCATAGCCGATCCCCTCTCGTCGGGGCGACTCCCCACGCTAGCGCTTCGGGGCGGGGGAAAAGGGGTCAGATGCTCTGCTAAGCGACGGCTGACGCGCGCCCGGCGCGGCTAGCGGAATTGAATCGAGGACCAGTGAGGCGGCAAATCAGAGCACCCGACCGGGGAGATCAGGTCCGGGGGCACAAATTGTCAGAAAAAATCTCGCCGGATCGGCGGCGATCTCCAACCAGCCGGCGGCAATCTCGTCGCGCTCGGTGGCGCCCACCTATAAGCAGTACCTATTGGCTAAAACTCTAGTCGCACGCGCGGGCAGTTCTGTCTCCGCTAAACTCGTTACGAAACCGTTGATTTTAGAAGCTTTTTTAGAATGTACACGTAACGTTCTGTGAACATTTGCGCGTGATTTTCGCGGTTGCCGCTGATTGAGCGGGCAACACATGGAAAGTGAATGACCCAACAGACGAAGAAGAAGCTCATCGCCTGGAAAGCCGTCCGGCCGATGGTGGGCGACCTTGGCCGAACGACCTGGTGGCGGCTCGTCCGCGACGGCAAGGCGCCGCAGCCAGTGCAACTTACACCGGGGCGAATCGCCTGGGTGGAGTCCGAAATCCTGGACTGGATTGATCGCCGCCAACCTACCTACGCCAAGGCAGCGGCACATGTCCTCCCCGAGACGCCTGAACGGATCATCCGCAGGTAGCTGAGGCGACCTCCTGAGCCTCCCCTCCTCACACGTCGCTGAGGCAGGCGCGTCGACGTC
>JAHUZY010000190.1 GCA_019264505.1 Phenylobacterium sp.
TCATCGGGGTGCTGGGCGCCCGTCATCTGCGGCAGCTGGCGGCCTTTTCGGTGATCGGCTCCATGGGGACCCTGGTCAGCGCCATCGCGGTCTTCACGCCTGCGTCCACCGCCGCCGCCCTCTACTACCTGCCGCACTCCACCCTGGCGGCCGCCGCCCTCTTCCTGGTCGCCGACCAGATCACCCGGCGGCGCGGGGACTTCGGCGACGTCCTGTCGCCCAGCCCGGTGTTCGCGGGCGCCGGCCCCCTGTCGGGCCTGTTCTTCCTCACCGCCATCGCCGTGGTCGGCCTGCCGCCCCTGTCGGGCTTTCCGGGCAAGCTTCTGATCCTTGACGCCGTGCGGGACGCGCCGGGGGGCTGGTGGATCTGGGGCTTCATCCTGGGGACCACGGTGATCAGCCTGCTGGCCTTCGCCCGGGCCGGCAGCGTGCTGTTCTGGAAGAGCGCGGCGACCCCGGGCGAGATCAAGGCCTCCGCCCCTGTGGCGCCGGTCGCCTCGGCCCTGGTGGTGGCGGGCCTGCTGGCGGCGCTGGCGACCCAGACCTTGGCCGGCGGACCGGTGAGCGCCTATCTCAACGCCACGGGTCAGCAGATCTTTGAAGCCGGCGCCTATGGCGGCGCAGTCCTGGGGCCAGGGTGAGGGACGGGGGATGATCAAGAAGCTGCTGCCCCATCCAGCCCTGAGCGTCACCCTCATCGTCGTCTGGATGCTGCTGGCCAACCAGCTCACCCTCGGGGGTCTGGTTCTCGGCGTCATTATCGGCCTGGTGGTTCCCATCCTGACCAGCCCCTTCTGGCCAGACCGGCCAAGGGTGAGGTTCGGGCCGCCGACCTGGGGCTATCTGGCGATCGTTCTTTGGGACATCGTCACCGCGAGCTTTCAGATCGCCGTCATCGTCCTATTCCGCCGGTCAAAAGACCTGCGCTCGGCCTGGCTGGTCGTGCCCCTGGAGGTGCGCAGCCCTGAGGCGATCACCATGCTGGCCGGGACCATCAGCATGACCCCAGGCACGGTGTCCTGTGATGTGTCGTCCTGTGGCAGGGCCCTGCTTGTGCACGCCCTGGACACCCCCGACCCGGAGGCTGAAGTGGCGCGGATCAAAGAGCGCTATGAGGCCCGGCTGATGAGGATCTTCAGATGATCGAGATCGCCGTCCTGTTCGCCATAACCTGCGTGGGCCTGGCCATGGCGTTGAACCTCTGGCGGCTGGCCCGGGGACCGACGACGGCCGACCGGATCCTGGCGCTCGACACCATGACCATCAACGCCATCGCGCTCATGGTGCTGATGCAGATTCAGCAGGGATCGGCGGTCTATTTCGAGGCCGCCCTGCTGCTGGCCATGGTCGGCTTTGTCGGCACGGTGGCCTACTGCAAGTTCCTGCTGCGCGGCGATATCATTGAGTAGGGATGAGGATGATGGACGCCGGACCCGTTGAAATCCTGATCTCCGCCATCCTCGTGATCGGCGGCTTCTTCGCCCTGGTGGGGTCGTGGGGCCTGGCGCGGATGCCGTCCCTGATGACCCGGCTGCATGGCCCGACCAAGGTGACCACCCTGGGCGTGGGCTCCTGCCTCATCGCCTCGATGATCTATTTCCCGGCCGTGCAGGGGACCTATTCGGCGCACGAACTGCTGATCACCCTGTTCCTGTTCCTGACCGCGCCGATCACCGCCAACATGATCGCCAAGGCGCACCTGCACCGGCAGGGGCGGGCCATCGATCCCAACCCCATGGACGACATCGCCGAGGGCCTGCCCGAGACCGGCGTCGGCAGGGGCTGGGCGACCTTTGAGGGCCAGGCCGCAGATCGGGCCGATCCGCCGCGCTGAGGCGCTTGCGGTCGCGGCGGAATCCGGGATGGATCGCCGCGATGAAAAACGAACCCTTCTTCAAGCGGCAGGATGGCCGCTTCGTCCCCACGCCCGCCTGCCGCGGACCGTGGAATCCGCAGTCCCTGCATGGCCGGGTGATTGTCGGCCTGCTGGGCCATGTGCTGGAGGCTGAGCACGGGGAGCCCGACTTCATTCCCGCCCGCCTGACCGTGGACATGTACCGGCTGCCGGACTTCTCGCCCGTCGAGGTGACCACCACGGTGGTGCGGGCCGGCAAGCGGATCAAGGTGGTGGACGCCGAGTTCATCAGCGGCGGGGTCAGCATGGGCCGGGCGAGCTGTCAGTTCCTGCGCCGCACCGCCAATCCTGAGGGTACGGTGTGGACGCCGGGGAACTGGGACGTGCCGTCGCCCGCCGACATCCCGCCGCCGGAGGACAAGCGGATGGGGATGGGCGGCATGTGGGCCATGCGGCGCATCACCGGCGACTTTGGCGAGGTGGGCGTCAAGCGGACCTGGATGAGCGAGGTTCGCGAGCTGGTGGAGGACGAGCCCCTGACGCCCTTCACCCGGGTGGCGGTGGCGGCCGACTTCGCCAGCCCCTTCGCCAACGCCGGCGACAAGGGGCTGGCCTATATCAACAGCGACGTGACGGTCTATCTGCACCGGCTGCCGGCCACCGAGTGGGTCGGGTTCGAGGTGGTCAATCACGGCGCCAGCGACGGCGTCGCGATCGGCGAGTGCTTCCTCTATGACGAGCAGGGGCCGAT
>JAHUZY010000244.1 GCA_019264505.1 Phenylobacterium sp.
CCCACGGCCATCTTCGGCCGGGAGATGTGCTACCTGTTTGCGCCGATCATCTTCGTCCTGATCGGCGGGGCCTGCTTCCTCGGCTACGGCATGAACGCCGAGAAGCATGCGGCCATTCGCGCCGCCCTGGACGCCCGGGACGCTCGCGATCAGGCCGCCACGGCCTGACGCCTCACCGGTGACTCAGCCGCGGGCCAGGCCAAGCCTGGTCCGCAGCATCTCCGCAGCCTGCCGGAAGGCCTTGGCCGGGCCGCTGTCGGGCGCCGTGGCCACCAGCGGCCGGCCATCGTCGCAGCCCTGCCGCAGGGCGACGTCGATGGGGATCTGGGCCAGGACCGGAGTCTCCAGCCGCTCAGCCTCCGCAAGCCCGCCCCCCTGGCCGAAGATCGGGATCGGGGTCCCGGTGGCCGGGTCGGCGAAATAGGCCATGTTCTCGATAAGGCCGAGGATCGGTGTCGCCGTCTTCTGGAACATGGATGCCGCGCGCCGCGCATCGATCAGCGCGATCTCCTGCGGCGTGGTGACGATGACCACCCCGTCCAGCCGCATCTTCTGGATCAGGGTCAGCTGGATGTCCCCGGTGCCCGGCGGCATGTCCACCACCAGCACGTCGAGCGGCGCCTCCTCCGAGCCCCAAGCCACCTCATGCATCATCTGGCGCACGGCCGAGGACGCCATCGGTCCGCGCCAGATCATCGGCGCCCCCTCATCGACCATGAAGCCGATGGACATGACCTTGATCCCCCAGGCCTCCAGGGGGATCAGCTTCTTCTCGGGGTGATATTCTGGATCCCCGTCCGCCCCGAGCATCCGCGGCGCGGACGGCCCATAGACGTCGGAGTCCAGCAGGCCGACCTTCAGGCCCAGCGCCGCCAGGCTGACGGCCAGACTGACCGAGACGGTGGACTTGCCCACCCCGCCCTTGCCGCTGGCCACCGCGATCACCCGGCGCACATGGGGCGGACGCACGGCGCCCTCGGGCGGCGAGGGCGTCGCCTGCGGATCAGCGGCGAGCTTCACCCCCTTGCGCACCCGGGTCACCCCTTCGGCCGGCGGCGGCGGCGGGCCGTCTCCGGCGATATTGGTCAGGACCACCTGGGCGCGCTCGACTCCCGGCGCGCCGCTCAGGACGGCCTCGGCCCGGGCCCGGACGGGCTCATAGAGCTCGAGCATGCCGGCCGGCGCCTCCATCATGAAACCGGCGCGGCCGTTGCGCACCGACAGCCCCTGGACCAGGCCTGCGCTCACCAGCCCCTTCCCGGTGCTGGGGTCCAGCACCTCATCCAGGAGGGCCAGGAGAGCGTCGCGGTCAGGCAGGCGTGATGTGTTCATGTCGTCTTCGGCTTGCGTTGGCGGCTTGGCCGTCACATATCCGGCTGTAAGCGCCGGTTTACAAGTCCGCCCCCGCGGACCGAAATCGCGGCCGCGCCGAGATACGCCGATCCACGACGTCCCCGACGACGCGACCCAGAAAGACGACGCAAAAAAAGAATGCCCTGGAATGACAACGTAAACCCCGGCCCCTGGGGAACCCCGCCACAGCAAGGCGGCGGTTCAGGCGGATCGGGTGGCCCCGGCGGCCCCAAGCGCCCGGGTCTCGGCGGCGGAGGCCCGCGCGGCCCCGGCGGTCCGGGCGGGCCCCGCGGCCCACAGCCCGACCTCAACCAGCTGCTGGAGCGCCTGATGGCGCGCCTGCGCAAATTCTTCAGCGGTCCTGGCGGCGACCAGATCCGTCCCGGCGCCATCGCCGCCGTGGCGGCCGTGGCCTTCGCCCTGTGGGCCATGTCGGGCCTCTATCTGGTCCAGCCCAACGAACAGGCCGTGGTGACCACCTTCGGCGCCTATTCCCGGTCAGCAGGTCCTGGCCTGAACTACGCCCTTCCGGCCCCGATCGAGCGGGTCGAGAAGGTGCCGGTCACCTCCCTGAACCGCATCGACATCGGCGGCACCTCTGAGGCCGCCAACCCTGAAGAGAGCCTGATGCTGACCGGCGATGAGAACATCATCGACCTGAAGTTCAGCGTCACCTGGCGCGTGGCCGACGCCTCGCGCTTCATCTTCACCATCCGCGACCCCGAGGAATCGGTGAAGGCCGTGGCCGAAAGCGCCATGCGCGAAGTCGTGGGTCGCTCGCAGCTGGACTTCATCCTGACCCGCGGCCGTGGCCCGGTGCAGGCCCAGGCCGCCGAGCTGATGCAGCAGACCCTGGATTCCTGGGGCGCCGGCGTCAGCGTGGTCGAGGTCCAGATTCGCAACGCCGACCCGCCAGCCGAGGTGATCGCGGCCTTCCGCGACGTCTTCAACGCCAGCCAGGACGCGGAATCCGCCCGCAACGAGTCCGAAGCCTACTTCAACCGCGTGGTCAACGAAGCCAAGGGTGACGCCGCGCGTATCACCCAGGCCGGCGAGGCCTATCGCGAACAAGCCGTTCGGGAGGCCACCGGTGAGGCCTCGCGCTTCGACCAGATCTATGCCGAGTATCGTTCGGCTCCGGCGGTGACCCGCGAGCGCCTCTACATCGAGACCATGCAGCGCGTGCTGCAGAACTCGAACAAGGTGATCGTCGATTCCAACGGCGCCAGCGCCCCGATCATCCTGCCGCCGGACGTTTTCCGGCCGCGCACCGGCGCCCCTGCCGCCACCGCCACGCCGGCCGAAACCGGCTCGGCCGCGCCCGGCGCGAGGAGCAGCCAATGATGGACCGTCGCTACATCCCCTACGCCATCGCCGCGGTGGTGGCCCTGATCGTCCTGGCCAACACCTTCTTCGTGGTGGACCAGCGCGAGCAGGCCATCGTGGTGCGCCTGGGCGACCCTGTCCGCGTGGTGAACGCCGGCGCGGAGTCCAGTGCTGGCCTGAAGGTCAAGGTCCCCTTCATGGAACAGGTGCTGCGCTTCGATAAGCGCAACATCGCGCTGGAGACCGAAGAGGAAGAGGTCATCGCCGCCGACCAGGAGCGCCTGGTGGTGGACGCCTTCATCCGCTACCGGATCAGCGAGCCGCTTCAGTACTACCGCACCCTGCGCGATGACCGGACCGCCAGCGACCGTATCCAGCGGCTGGTGAACTCGTCCCTTCGCCAGGTGCTGGGCTCGGCCACCTCCAGCGACATCATCTCCGGCGCCCGCTCGGGCGTCATGGCCAACACCCTGGCCGATGTTCGCGCCCGGGCGGCGTCCTCGCGGCTGGGCATCGAGGTGATCGACGTCCGCATCCGTCGCGCCGACCTGCCTCAGGAAAACATGGCGGCCACCTATCGCCGGATGGAGACGGCCCGCCAGCAGCAGGCCGCCCAGATCCGCGCGGTCGGCGAACAGCAGAAGCGCGAACGGATCGCCGAGGCCGACAAGGAAGTGACCATCACCCTGGCCACCGCCCAGGAAACCGCCGACCGCACCCGAGGCGAAGGCGATGCGCAGCGTACGCGCATCTACGCCCAGAGCTTCGGCCGGGATGCGGGCTTCGCCTCCTTCTACCGTTCGATGCAGGCCTATGAGGCCTCCATCGGCCAGGGGGATGCGACCATGGTTCTGTCGCCCGACAGCGCCTTCTTCCGCTACTTCGAGCGGGGCCCGGGCGGGGCGCGGTAAGCGCCCGTTCCTGCCAAACCGATCAGCCCTCGGTCCTTAGCTGGACCGGGGGCTTTTCATTTGCCGACCATCACCGCCAGCAGATCGCGGACCTCATGCAGGTCCTGGGCGATGCGGACGCACAGGCCGCGCATCTCGTCATTGGGCTCCAGCATGTCAGGCACCATGATGGTCATCATGCCCGCCGCAGCCGCTGCGCGGACGCCGTTGTGGCTGTCCTCCAGGGCGATGCAGTCGCGCGGATCCATGCCCAGCGCCGCGGCCGCCTTCAGATAGGGTTCGGGATGCGGCTTGCCGTTCGTCACGCTCTCGGCGGTGATGAAGGCGTCGAACCGCGAGAGCAGGCCGGCATGGCCCAGATGGGTCTCCACCGACCGCATGCGAGAGGACGTCGCCACGGCCCGGGGCGCGCCGACCGCGTCCAGATGGTCGAGCATCTCGATGACGCCCGCCTTCAGGGCGACGCCGGCCTGATGCGCCTCGACGAACCGCGCCCGCACCTCGGCCACATAGTCGTCCAGGACGAAGCCGTGGCCAAAGTGGTCGATCAGGATGCCGTCGCTGGCGGCGTGGGTCAGGCCGACCATGCTCTGGAACACCGGAAAGGGCATGTCCCGGCCCATGGCGACAGCTGCGCCCTGCATGGCCTGGAGCATCAAGCGCTCGGAGTCGATCAAGAGGCCATCCATGTCGAAGACGACGGCGGCGACGGGACGCGGCAGGGTCATGGGCAGGCTCTTAGCCCAGGCCGCCCCAGGCGTGAAATCAAGGCCTGCTTCAGTCGGTGACAAAGTCCGCTGCGGCGTAACCCTGGAAGTAGAGCAGGGCCGTGAGGTCGGCGTGATCCACCTTGGCGTGGGCCTGGGCGGCCCCCCCGGGCGTGGCCC
>JAHUZY010000298.1 GCA_019264505.1 Phenylobacterium sp.
GCCCGGGCCGGCGCCACCAGGGCCATGGCCCGGGCGTGGCCGAGCTTGAGCGCGCTGGCGGCGTTGTTGTTCATGAAGGTCTCCTCCACCGCCGCCTCGTCGGGGCTGTGTTCGGCCACCAGGGCGCTGATCGCCTCGAACAGGACCAGCAGGCGCTCGGAGAAGGGCAGGGACTCCTTGGGCGCAATCACGCCATGCGCCACATGGGCCAGGCGCGCGCCCTCGATGGTGATCACCCCCCAGCCGGTGCGGCGGAGGCCGGGGTCCAGTCCAAGGATTCGCACGGCGGCCATGGGCGACTCTATAGGCGTGTTCGGGGATTGTTCCTACTGGCCGATAAGCCCGCCACGGGGTTAAGGGGGCCTTTACGCCCCGCTAGAGCCCGCGGATCTTGGTCAGGTTCGGGCGGGGGATGGCGTTCTTGAAGGTCCCCTTGGTCTTGGCCTTGTCGCGGCCAAGTTCGGCCCAGGCCGCGGCGAAGCCGGCGGGGCTGCGCGCGTCGGTGGGCTGGGTGCGGACCAGGCTCAGCCCCCGTCCCGCCAGGGCCTCGGCCACCGCTTCCCAGGCTTCGGCGTCCGGCGAATCCTCACCCGCCTCGGTCTTCCAACCGGCCGCCCGCCTGGCCGACATGGTGCGGACCCCTTCGATCAGCAGGGGCTCGGACAGGTGCAGGGCCACAGCCGTTTCGGCGGGCAGGTCGACGAGGGCGGCGCGCAGCGCATGGACGCAGAAGGCCTCGGCGTCGATATCCCGCTCACCCCCGGCGGCGCCGGCCAGGGCCTTGCCGTCCTGACGGAGCCAGGCCCAACCCCCGGTGCGGTAGGGGGCCTGATGATTGATCTCGATCCAGAGTCGCAGGGTCATGAGGGCGCGGTCTCTAGCACCCCAAAGGCCGATTTGTCGCCTGCCTCAGTCCTTTCGCGGCGAAAGGCTGTACTCGACCACTCGCCGGTCCTCACGGAAGTGCTCGGCCAGGCGGGCCAGATTGGAGGCGCCGGTGCCGCGCAGGGTGGCGCGGTGCTCCACGCGGGCCTTGTCCTCATTTTCGCCGGACCACAGGCGCTCGCTGATGGCGCCCGCGTCCAGGTCGAATTCGGCCACCAGCTTGCGAAACTCGTCTTCCGTCATCGCCTCGGCCCGGCGGTAGCGGACCTTTACGTCCACGATGCGCAGCTGCGGGATGCGCCGATCGGCCCAGCGCAGCACGCCCAGCACCAGCAGGGTGACCGCCGTACCGCCGATGGCCAGACCATAGAAGCCGACCCCGTAGAGGGTGCCGAGCGCCGAGGTGATCCAGAGGGACGCCGCCGTGGTCAGCCCGTGGACGCTCAGGCCATGGCGAAAGATCACCCCGCCGCACAGAAAGCCGATGCCGGTCAGGATGCCGTGCGCCATCCGGGTGGGGTCGATGCGGATGACGTCGTTGTCGACCTCGCCCATCCATTCCAGCTGATGAATCGCCGCCAGCATCAGCAGGGATGAGGTCAGGGCCACCAGGATGTGGGTGCGAAACCCAGCTGGTCGGCCGCGGTACTCCCGCTCAAGACCGATCAGGCCGCCGGCGACGACGGCGCCCACGACCGGGACGACATATGCGGTGAGCCATTCCATGGCCCATCAACGCGCCACCAGCCGCGGAGCTTCACGGGAACAGCACAGCCTCAGCCGGCGTAGGTCTCCAAGTCCTCGTCGGAGACGTCGTAATTGCCGTAGACGTTCTGGACGTCGTCATCGTCTTCCAGGGCGTCGATCAGCTTCATCAGCGTGGCCACTGGCTCGCCCTCGACGGGCGTGAGCGTCTTGGGCCGCCAGGCGATGGCGGTGGACTTGGGTTCGCCCAGGGCGGCTTCCAGGGTCTGGGCCACGTCGGAGAGATCTTCGAAGGCGGTGTAGATGGTGTGGGTGTCCTCGTCGGACTCCACATCCTCGGCGCCGGCCTCGATGGCGGCCTCCATGATCTTGTCTTCCGACCCGACGCTGGCCGGATAGACGATCTGACCCACCCGGTCGAACATGAAGGAGACCGAGCCGGTCTCCCCCAGGTTGCCGCCGTTCTTGGAGAAGATCGCCCGAACATTGGCTGCGGCGCGGTTGCGATTGTCGGTCAGGGCCTCGACGATCAGGCCCACCCCGCCCGGGCCGAAGCCCTCATAGCGGATTTCCTCATAGGCCTCGGCGTCCGCGCCCGAGGCCTTCTTGATGGCCCGGTCGATATTGTCCTTGGGCATGGACTCGGCCTTGGCGTTGGCCACGGCCAGACGCAGGCGGGAGTTCATCGCCGGGTCGGGCATGCCCGACTTGGCCGCCACGGTGATCTCGCGGCTGAGCTTGGAAAACAGCTTGGACCGCACCGCATCGGCGCGGCCCTTGCGGTGCATGATGTTCTTGAACTTTGAATGTCCGGCCATGGGTGCTGTGCGGCTCTTGGGCTGGTCTTGCGAAAGTGCGAGGGCCGCTTCTAGCGCTCGCCGGGGCGCAAGGCAAAGCCCCGCGCCCCATATGGGACGTGTGGCCTAGCGAGGCCCGCCGCGCTTGCCCACCGGGTGCGATGACGAGAGGCCGCCGTCCACGGCGATGGCCTGGCCGTTTACATAGGAAGCCTCGTCGCTGGCCAGGAACAGCGCCATGTGGGCGATCTCGTCCGGGACGCCGGCCCGCGTCAGCGGATTGAGCTGGCCGATCCGGCCTTCGCTGCCCCGGGACCGGGCATAGTCGAACACGCTCTGGGTCATGCCGGTCTCGATCAGGCCCGGGCAGACCGCATTCACCCGCACGCCTGTCCCATAGAGCTCGTTGGCCGCTGTGGTCGCCAGGTTGATGACCCCGGCCTTGGACGCCGAATAGGAGGCCGGGCCGGCGCCCGAGCGGATGCCGGCCACAGAGGCCGTGCAGATGATCGAGCCCTTGCCCTTGGGGATCATGATCTTGCTGGCGTGCTTGATGGCCAGGAAGGGGCCGATCAGGTTGATCCGCAGCACCTCGGTCCAGATCTCCGGCGTCAGCTCGAAGAAGGGCGTCGGCCCGCCGGTGATCCCGGCATTGGCGTAGACGGCGTCCAGGCTGCCGAACTCGTCCACCGCCCGCTGAATGTAGGATTGTACGAAGGCCTCGTCGCCAGCGTCGCCGGTCATGGCGATGGCCTGGCCCCCATGGGCCTGGATGGAGGCGGCGGTCTCTTCCACGGCCTCGGCCCGGTCGACGCAGACCACCCGGGCGCCTTCCTTGGCGAACAGGCTGGCGCTGGCCCGGCCGATGCCGCTGGCCGCGCCGGTGACCACGGCCGAAAAGCCTTCGAGACGTCCCATAAGATACTCTCCTTCAGTCAGGGCTTCAGCGCGCCCGTTCGGCGGCGGCGACAATAGCGTCGATGATGGTGTCGTAGAGGGCTTCGGGCAGGTCATGACCCATGCCGGGGATGATGCGCAGTTCCGCGCCGGGAATCGCCTTGGCGGTGGCCTCGCCGCCAGCCTTGGGGATCAGTGGATCGGCCTCGCCGTGCAGGACGACGGTGGGCACGTTCAGCTTCGCCAGCTTCTCGGTCCGGTCGCCGCTGGCGCCGATGGCGCCACGCTGGCGCTGCACGCCCTTGGGGTTGTAGGCCCGGCGCATCTCCGAGAGCACCCGCTCCCGCAAAGCATCGTCCGACCACGGATAGCCTGGGCTGCCGATGGTCCTGGCGTTCTTCATGCCGTGGGCGACGAAGGCCTCTTCGTCCACGGTGGGGTCCGGGGCGACCTGGGTCAGGACGGCGGCGGCCTCAGGCGTCGCGTCCATGGTGCCGGGGGCGCCGGTGGCCGACATGATTGAGGTGAGCGAAAGCACGCGCGTCGCGTGCTCGATGGCCACGGTCTGGGCGATCATGCCGCCCATGGACACGCCGGCCACATGGGCCTTGTCGATCTTCAGGTGGTCCAGCAGGCCCACGGCGTCAGCGGCCATGTCCGACAGGGTGTAGCGGTCGCCCGACTGAAACCAGGTGGAGCGGCCCACGTCGCGGTTGTCGAAGCGGATGGCGCGGTAGCCCCGGGCCACCAGCTTCTCGCAGAAGGGGACGGGCCAGCGGGTCATCTGCGACCCCAGGCCATTGATCAGCAGGACGGCCGGCGCTTCGTCCGGTCCGAAGGTCTCATACTCGATCTCGATGCCATTGACGGCGGCGCGGGGCATGGCGGCCTCCCGGTCTAGGAAAAGAAAAGCGGGCGGCGCAGGCCAGGCC
>JAHUZY010000310.1 GCA_019264505.1 Phenylobacterium sp.
GTTCAGACAGGGGCTTCAGCTTGACGGGCATGGGTCGTCCTTTTGGCGGCGAGGGGTCAGCGGGCGTCCCCTGCAAACGGTCTCGCCGCCTGGCCGTTCCCCGAATTCCCGCGCCGCCGCCCGACCCCCGCTTCGGCGCCCACGTCCAATCACAAAAGATTCAACTGGACTGCGACTCGCCGCCGCGCGCCGGCCCTTGCCGCTGATTCTCAAATCGGATTAACGAATTGCTCAGAGGCCCTTCAATATTAACCGGTCTTAAATTAACTCACCGGCAAGATTACCGGGAGGGGCTTGGACGGTTTCCGAACCGGAGACATCCAAGCTGCGCTGTCGTTCGAGGAGGGACTGATGCGCGTTCTGTTGATTGAGGATGACAGCGCCACGGCGCAGAGCATCGAACTGATGCTGAAGTCAGAAGGCTTCAACGTCTATACGACCGACCTGGGTGAGGAAGGCGTCGATCTGGGCAAGATCTACGACTATGACCTTATCCTGCTCGATCTGAATCTGCCCGACATGAGCGGCATGGATGTGCTGCGCACCCTGCGGGTGGGCAAGATCAACACCCCGGTCATGATCCTGTCCGGCTCCGCCGAGATCGACACCAAGGTTAAGACCTTCGGGGCCGGCGGCGACGACTACATGACCAAGCCTTTCCATAAGGACGAACTGATCGCCCGCATCCATGCGGTGGTCCGGCGCTCCAAGGGCCACGCCCAGTCGGTCATCCGCACCGGCGACATCGTGGTGAACCTGGACGCCAAGACCGTCGAGGTGAACGGCGCCCGGGTCCACCTGACCGGCAAGGAATACCAGATGCTCGAGCTGCTCTCCCTGCGCAAAGGGACGACGCTCACCAAGGAAATGTTCCTGAACCACCTCTATGGCGGCATGGACGAGCCTGAGCTGAAGATCATCGACGTCTTCATCTGCAAGCTGCGCAAGAAGCTGGCCGCAGCCGCCGAGGGCAAGCACCACATCGAAACCGTCTGGGGCCGTGGCTATGTGCTGCGCGACCCGCAGGAGTCCGCCGTCGCCGCCTGACGACGTCGCCCGCCCAGACCTGATCAAGACAGAACGCCCGCCGCTCCTTCCGGCGGGCGTTTCTGCATCCGCGGCCGCCTGTCAGGCGAGCGGCGATGGCCAGTCACACAAAACAGGCTAGGTTCCCCCGCAAGAACAAGACGGGGAGGACAAGCCATGGAACGGACGATCGCGCTGGTGGTCTGCCTGATCCTCGGGGCCGTGATCGGCTGGCTCGGGGAACAGGCCCCCCGCCCCCTGAGCCCTGAGGCGCCGCCGGAAGTCTTCTCCGCCGGCCGGGCCCTCGCCGACATCGAGATCATCGCCCGCGAACCCCACCCCACGGGCAGTCGCGCCAACTTCGCTGTCCGCGAGCATCTGGTCGAACGGATGACGGCGCTTGGCCTCTCCCCGCAGGTGACGGTCGCCCGCCCGGTCTGGACGCGGGAGATCGCGGGGAAGACCCATATCACGGGCGCCCGCATCGAGAACCTGACCGGGGTGCTGCCGGGCCGGGATCGCACGGCGCCGGCCCTGGCCCTGATGGCCCACTATGACAGCGTGCCCCGCTCGCCTGGCGCTGGGGATGACGCCACCGGCGTGGCCGCCATCCTGGAAATCATCGGCGTCCTGCGGGCTCGAGGTCAGCCCGAGCGGGACGTGATCGTGATCTTCACCGATGGGGAGGAGATCGGTCTGCTGGGGGCCAGGGCCTATTTCGAACAGCCCGATGCCGCCGAACGGATCGGCTTCCTGATCAATCTGGAGGCCCGCGGCTCGGCCGGGCGGGTCAACATGTTCCAGACCGGCGTCAATGGCGGCCCGACGGTCGACCTCTACGCGCGGGTGTCTCCGAGATCGCCGTCCAACTCCCTGGCGAGCTTCGCCTATGAGCAGATGCCCAACGACACGGACTTCACGATCCCGAGGGATTTGGGGGTGGCCGGGCTCAACTACGCCTTCGCCGGACGGCAGTTCGACTATCACAGCCCCACCGCGGGCGTGGACACCCTGTCCCCCGGCTCTGTCCAGGACATCGGCGACCACGCCCTGGCCGCCGCCATCGCCGCGGCCTATTCCGACACCCTGCCCGGCCAGGGGCCAGACCTCGTCTATGCGCCCCTGCCGGGCGGGAAGATCGTCGCCTACGCGCCATCCCTGGGATGGGGCCTGCTGGCGGCCGCGGCCCTGTTGCTGATGCTGGGCGCCGTCCGCGCCCGCAGGGCCGGGCAGGAGATCAAGATCCTGGATGTCGCTCAGGGCGCGCTGGCCGGCCTCTATGTCCTGCTGGCCGGCGCCGTGGTCCTGCGCTTCGCCCGACAGGCGACCGGGGTCGGCTTCGGCTATCTGGAGCAACGGGAGCTGCTGGCCCAGGCGGCGCGGTTCGAGGTGGTGGTCATCCTCCTGGCGCTGGGCGTCGTCCTGCTGGCGGCCGCGGCGCTCGCCAAGGGCGGCATGCGGCTGACCACCGCGCTGCTGGCCCTCGGCGCCGGGCTCGGCTGTCAGATCGGCGGATGGGATCTGCCGGCGCTCGCCCTTGGGCTGGTGGCAAGTCTCCTCGCCCTGATCACCTTCGGCCGTCCCGCCCAGCGCAGCGCGAGCTGGATCGGCCTGCTGGCCATGGGCCTGGCCGGCGGCCTCGCCCTTCAGGCGACTGTCCCGACCACCGCCTTCCTGATCGGCTGGCCCCTGCTCCTGGCCTGCCTTGGGGCTGCGCTCACCAGCCTGGGCGCCGCCCGGGTCCTGCCGTTGCGGGTCTCCCTGATTGTGCTCGGCGGGGTCGGCCTGGGCTGGCTCGGATTCGCCATCCACGCCGTCTATGTGAACCTCGACATGGTCGAACTCCTGGCGATCCTGGCCTGGCTGGCGGCCTTCCTGCTCTGGCCCTTTGCTCACCCGAAGATGGGCGGCGCCGGACGCATCACCGCCCTGCTCGTCCTGGGGGCGGGCTTCGTCCTGCTGGCGGTGGTCAGGTTCGATCCGCCATGGTCGGCGCGATACCCGCAGGCGACCATGGCGCAATATCTGGTGGATCAGACGTCGGGCCAGGCGCACCGGCTGGAGGCCGCCCCCCAGCTCACTGACTGGAGCCGCCGCCTCCTGTCGCCCGATGGGGAGGCTATCGGTCCGGTTGACGCCCGCCCCGACTGGCGGCGGCCGGTCCCGGGGGCGC
>JAHUZY010000328.1 GCA_019264505.1 Phenylobacterium sp.
CTCCTGTCGCGGGAACGAGGGGCGAGCGCGCTCTAGACCTTGAGATCGGTCACTTCCAGCTGATGGTCGGAGATCGCCCCGGCCGCGCCATGGCCATCAACCAGACGATCCCAGGCCCGCTGCTGCGTTTTCGGGAGGGTGAGGAAGCCGTCCTGCGGGTCACAAACCGACTCGAGGAAATTGCGTCCATCCATTGGCATGGGATCATCCTGCCGCCCGCGATGGATGGCGTCCCCGGTGTGAGTTTCGGTGGCATCGCGCCGGGCGAAACCTTCACCTATCGCTTCCCGCTGCTGCAAAGCGGCACGTACTGGTGCCACAGCCATTCCGGGGGACAGGAATTGCTGGGCGTCTACGCCCCGTTCATCATCGACCCTGCCGCCCCTGAGCCGTTCGCCTACGAGCGCGACTATGTCGTGATGCTGTCGGACTGGAGCTTCGAGCCGCCGGAGCAGATCATCAAGAACCTCAAGAAGCAGGCGGGGTACTACAACTACCAAAAGCGGACGGTCGCGGACCTGTTTCGGGATGCCGCGCGCGATGGTTGGCCAGCGACCCTTAGGGAGAGATTGAGTTGGACCAAGATGCGCATGGACCCGACAGACTTCGCCGATGTCACCGGCTACACCTACACCTATCTCGTCAATGGCCTGACAGCGAACGCGAACTGGACTGGCCTATTCACCCGCGGCGAGCGCGTGCGGCTTCGGTTCATCGCTGCCGGCGCCATGACTTATTTCGACATCCGCATCCCGGGCCTGAAGATGACTGTGGTCCAGGCGGACGGGCAGAATGTCCAGCCCGTCGACGTGGACGAGTTCCGGATAGGGCCGGGCGAGACTTTCGATGTCATCGTCACGCCTGATGACCAGGCCTACACCCTGTTCGCAGAGGCGATGGACCGCAGTGGCTTTGCGCGCGGCACGCTCGCGCCGCGCGCCGGAATGACAGCGCCCATCCCACCCCGTCGCAAGAGGCCGCTGCGCACCATGGCCGACATGGGCACGGACATGTCGGGAATGCAGATGTCCGGCGACCTGGCGGGCATGCCCGGCATGTCCAATGCGACGGCGTCCCCCAAGGCTCCCGTCATGGGCATAGCTGGGCACGCGGCGGGCGACATAGCCGCCGTGGAACGTAATCGTGCGGCGGTCGAGTCTCAGGTCACGAGCGCCCACGCCCATGGCGCGGTGGCGGCGAACGGGGCCTCCAGCGCCATGGCGAACATGGGAACGCCGCTCGCCGCTAAGGCAGGCGTGGCGCCCACGTTCATCCATGGGCCCGACACGCATGGCGTCGGGAACTCATCCGTAGCGATGGTGGCGCGCAGCCGCCTCCACGAACCGGGCTCCGGCTTCGACGATCCCGCGGCGCGGGTGCTGGTCTACGCCGACCTGCGAAGCGTGACGCCGCAGGAGGACCAGCGCACGCCCACACGCGAGATCGAGCTGCACATCACAGGCAACATGGAACGCTACATGTGGTCCTTTGATGGAAAGAAGTACTCGGAGGCCCGCGCGCCCATCCCCTTTGCCTACGGCGAGCGCCTGCGCCTGGTGCTGGTCAACGACACCATGATGGAGCACCCCATCCACCTGCACGGCATGTGGATGGAGCTCGAGAACGGTGCGGGCGCCCATCAACCTCGCAAGCACACCGTCAGCGTCAAGCCAGCCGAGCGGCTAACCGTCGCCATCACCGCCGACGCGCCCGGCCAATGGGCCATGCATTGCCACCTCCTGCTGCATATGGAGATGGGGATGTTCCGCGTCATCGAAGTCTCTTCGCCCCCTCAGTAGGAGATCCCGATGCGCTCGGCCGCTCTTGCCATCGCCTTCCTGGCAGCCCCTGCCGTTGTTCACGCGCAGGAGGCGCCCTCTTTGCCCGGCGCCGGCATGCCCTCCGGAATGACTATGTCGCCTGCCGCCAATCGTGCGGCGCCCGCCGCTTCGGATCGAGGTCCCGAGACGCTGCCCAATCTCGCTGAGCGCGAAGGATGGCCACAGCCCACGGCCGACAGCGCCAACTACGGATACTTCCTCGCCGACCTCGTAGAGTACCGAGAGAGCGACGACCCGGGCGTTATCCGCTGGGACGTCTTCGGCTGGTATGGAGGCGACGTGAAGCGCCTGTGGGTCAAGAGCGAGGGCGCGCAGAGCACGTCCAAACGGGCTGACAGCGAGCAAGAGGCCCAGTTGCTCTACGGTCAGCTCATCGCCCCGTTCTTCGATTTCCAAGCCGGCGTGCGATACGCGCGACGCTCGGGGCCAGGTCCAGACCGGTCCCGCGTCTACGGCGTCATCGGCGTGCAAGGATTGGCGCCTTACCGTTACGAACTGGAGCCGGCGTTGTTCGTCAGCCAGGATGGCAAGGTCTCGGCCCGAGTGACCGCCTCCTATGACGTATTGCTGAGCCAGCGCCTGATCCTTCAGCCCCGCATTGAGGCAAACGCCGCGCTCCAGGCAGATCGGAGCTTCGGCGTCGGAGAGGGCCTCACCGACACAGAGATCGGCGCCCGCCTTCGCTACGAGCTGCGCCGTGAGCTGGCTCCGTATGCCGGCGCCTCCTGGCGACAGACCTACGGCCGCACAAAGAGAATGGCGCGCGCCGAGGGCGAGCCCGCGAGCAACCTGTCCGTCGTCGTGGGGGTCCGGGCGTGGTTTTGAGCCACTCAGCCGCCCGGTCCCCTCGCGGCCGTTCGTCGGGCGCCAAGAAGCGGGTCTTGGCCCTTCCTGCGTTCAGCGGCGTCGATTTCGCGCTGGATGAAAAAGTTCAACGCCGTTCGCAACGTTGCGACTGCGGCGAGTTGGCCGA
>JAHUZY010000024.1 GCA_019264505.1 Phenylobacterium sp.
TCGAGCCCAAGGACGCCCCGCCGGACCTCGCTGGCGACAGCGGTCAGGAAACGCCGCCGGAACTGGCCCGTCAGCTGCGCGAAGCCGGCCTCTGGTAGCGGCTCTAGACCGCCATATTGTCGATCAGCCGGGTCTTGCCCAGATGGGCGGCGGCGAAGATGCGCACCCGGCCCTCATGGGGCGGCGGGCCGGCGAGCGAGAGGTCCTCGACCTGGCGAACCTCGAAATAGTCGACCCGTTGGAAGCCGTGCCGTTCCAGGGCCGCGCGACCGGTGGCCTCCACCTTCTCCACCGAATCCCCGGCCTTGAGTCTCGTCGCCGCATCGGCCAGCACCTTGTTCATCATGCCGGCGATGGGCCGCTCCGTAGCGGTCAGATAGGCGTTGCGCGAGGACAGGGCGAGGCCGTCAGCGTCCCGGGCGATGGGGGCGCCGAGGATCTCCACCGGCAGATCCAGGTCGCGGGCGAGCCTGCGGATCAGCTGCAGCTGCTGGAAGTCCTTCTCGCCGAACACCGCCACATCGGGCTGGGCCTGGTTCAGGAGCTTGGTCACCACGGTCGCCACCCCGTCGAAGTGACCGGGCCGGGCGGCCCCATCCAGGGGCTCGCTGACCCCTGAGACGATGACCTTGGTGGCGTAGCCCGGCGGATAGATCTGACTGACGTCCGGGGCATAGAGCAGGTCGCAGCCGGCGCTGGCCAGCAGGCGGGCGTCGCCGGCCTCGTCCCGGGGATAGCGCTCGAAGTCCTCATTGGGCCCGAACTGCGCCGGATTGACGAAGATGCTGGCCACCACCCGGTCGGCCCGCGTCCTGGCCAGCCGCACCAGAGACAGGTGCCCCTCGTGCAGGGCGCCCATGGTGGGCGTCATGGCCACGGTCTCGCCCGCAGCCCGCCAGGCGCGGACCTGGTCGCGAAGCGCAGCGACGGTGCGGACGATGGGCAGGGTTTGCGCGGACATGGGGCCTCATCTGGCGGAAAAAACGGCCTGCGGCTTATGACCGAACCACAGGGGGTGCGTCCATCCGTCCACAGGGGCGGGGACCTGCCAAGTTGACGTGGCGGCCGGCATAAGCCTCTCGTTAACCTATAGGCCCGCCTGGCCGAATCGATGGAGCAGGACTCATGTCCCAACCCCGTGTGATCGTCGTCGGTAATGAGAAGGGCGGTGCTGGCAAGTCCACCATCGCCCTGCACCTCGCCGTGGCCCTGATGTATGGCGGCGCCAAGGTGGCCGTGCTCGACCTGGACCTGCGCCAGCAGTCCCTCGGCCACTTCTTCGCCAGCCGGCGAGCCTGGCTGGCGGCCAATGAGGTCGAGGCCCCGATGCCTCTGGAATTCCCCCTGAGCCCCGACCTGGCCCTGGCCACGGACGGGGAGGCCCTGGCGGCCTTCCAGCAGGCCTTCGAGGCCGCCAATGAGGCGGCCGACTTCGTGCTGATCGACACCCCTGGGGGCGACACCGCCATCTCCCGGGCCGCCCACGGCCTGGCTGATCTGATCGTCACCCCGATGAACGACAGCTTCGTCGACTTCGACATGCTGGGCGTGGTCGATCCTGTCTCGCTGGATCTGAAGCGTCCGGGCCTCTACTCGGTCACCGTCTGGGATAGCCGCAAGGCCCGCGCCGTGGCCGATGGCCGCTCCATCGACTGGGTGGTGTTGCGCAACCGTCTGGCCCCCACCGAGGCCCGCAACCGCCGTCGTCTGGACGAGCGGGTCAAGGCCCTGTCCCGCCGGGTGGGCTTCCGTGTCGGGCCTGGCCTGCGCGACCGGGTCATCTATCGCGAGCTCTATCCCTTCGGCCTGACCATCGCCGACCTGTCGCCGGCCATCCGCCCGGTGGCCATCTCCCTGCAGCACGTGGCCGCCCGGCAGGAGCTCCGCGCCCTGATCGGCGCGCTGGGCCTCGGCGAGGTGACCGGGCAGACCCTGATGGCGGCCGAATAGGCCTATGCTTTATCTAGCGCTGGGGTGCGTAGCCCTGGCCGTGTTCGTGTGGCTGGGCCGTCGCGGCCGGCCGATGTTCCAGCAGCGGGAATGGCGGATCCTCTCAGGCCTGGCCAGCGTCGCGGCCTTTGCCGCCGCCGCCTTCCTGGCCGTGCGCGGCGGCTGGGCCTTCGCCCCGGTATTGCTGGTCATCGGACTCTGGCTGGCCATGAGCGCCCGCAGCGCCGGCGCAGGTCCAGGCCTGGGCGCCGATGGCGGCGCGCGTTCCCGTGGCAAAAGCGGCATGAGCGAGCGGGAGGCTCGCGATATCCTGGGGGTTGGGCCCGAGGCGAATGCCGAAGAGATCCAGGCGGCCTATACCCGCCTGATGCGCCGCACCCATCCCGACGCGGGGGGCTCAGCCGGACTGGCGGCGCAGATCAACGCCGCCCGCGACCGTCTGCTGCGGGGCTGAGGCCAGGCCTCAGGCCGGCCCGATCACCATGCAGGCCTGGTTCTTCGCCTTCAGGGTCTCGCAGGCCGCCTTGGCGCGGGCCTCGGTCAGGCCGGAGAAGCGGGCGCGGTAGAAGCCGGCGGTGGCGTCTGTGACGAGAGTGCCGGCCCCGGAAAAGGCCTCGGCGAACCGGCGGCGGCTCAGCTTCAGCTGCTCCTGGGCCAGGGCCTTGGACTTGAAGGCGCCCACCTGAACCTGCCACTGGCCGGCTGGCGGCGCCTGGGCGGCCGCCCGGGTCGGGGCCGGCGGGGGCGGGGCGGTGGCCAGCACGATCTTCAGCCCATCCTGCTCGCCATCCCCCTGTTCCCGCGAAGGACGCATGATGGGGCCGGTGGGCTCAGGCTCGAACAGGTTCTGGGCCACGGTGATCCGCTCACCCCGCGAGCGGCGGTCGGCCACGTCGAAGCCGGTGAGCAGCAGGTCCTGGGCGTGATTGTCCCGGGCCGCCGTCGAGGCGCCGCCGAGGACCACCACGATCAGCCGGCGGTTATTCTTCACCCCGGAAATGGCGATATTGTAGCCCGAGGCGTTGGTGTAGCCGGTCTTCAACCCGTCCACGCCAAGCTCGCGCCGCAACAGGCTGTTGTGGCCGCGAATCTGCGTGCCCCGGAAGTTGAACTCCGGCGTGCTGAACAGGGTGTAGTACTGAGGGAAGTCCCGCATGATCGCCCGCGACAGCACCGCCAGGTCCCGGGCTGTGGAAAGCTGTCGGCTGTCGGGCAGGCCAGAGGCGTTGACGAAGGTGGTGGAGTCCATGCCGAGCTCCCGGGCGCGCAGGGTCATCAGCGCGGCGAACCGGGCTTCGCTGCCGCCGAGCTTTTCGGCCACCGCCACCGCCACATCGTTGGCCGAGCGGATGGCCAGGGCGTGCATGGCTTCTTCCACGG
>JAHUZY010000072.1 GCA_019264505.1 Phenylobacterium sp.
GCCCTGGCCCGATCTCCGCAGCTCGAACGACCCCGCAATCCGCAGGGCGGATTGACCGACCGGCGCGCCAGCGCCGCTCCGCCATGCTGATCGTCACCCGGCAGGGACGAGACCCGTCAGGGGCTCGGTCGGAGCGAAGCGAAGATAGAGCGGCGGTCCCGTAGGGAGGCGCCAACCCTAACCTTGCAATTTCCCACTTCATCGACTAACATGCAGTCAATGACTTATGGAGGTGCGTAATGGCGGTCATGACGATCCGAAACATCGACGACGCGATCAAAAATCGCCTGCGCCTGCGCGCGGCGATGCACGGCCGGTCGATGGAAGATGAGGCCCGTGACATCCTGCGTTCGGCGCTCTCGACCGAAATCCCGCGGCCTCGCAATCTGGGCCAGGCGATCCATGAACGCTTTGGCGCGCTGGGCGGCGTCGATCTGCCTGACCGGCCCCGCGAGCCGATCCGGGCGGTGGACTTCGGCGAATGATCGTTCTCGACACCAACGTCATTTCCGAGTTGATGCGGCGCGAGCCTGACCCGAGGGTCATGGCGTGGATCGCCGAGCAGCCGATGGCAGGCGTGTTCACGACGACGCTGACGCAGGCGGAAATCTTCTACGGTCTGGCGCTGCTTCCCGAGGGACGCCGCCGCGATGACCTGCTGGCAGCGGCGCGCCCCATGTTCGATGTCGATCTTGCCGGACGCGTGCTGCCGTTCGATACCGACGCGGCCGGCGCCTATCCAGAGATCGCCGCCGGGCGGAAACAGGGCGGCAAGCCGATCAGCCAGATTGATGCGCAAATCGCCGCCATCGTGCGCTCGCGCGGCGCACGATTGGCGACTCGCAATGTCCGCGATTTCACCGACTGCGGCATCACCGTTGTCGATCCTTGGGGGGAAGCATGACGTCCGCCGCAGCACGCCCTTATCTGCGCTACGACGCGACAGAAACTTTGTGCAAGGCGCGGGTGCGAGGCAGCCTGTTGGAATGGCCCTTCCTCGCAAGCTCCGCCGCCGCACGCCTCGTCGCTGGGCCGAGTGCCCGGATGACCTACACGACTACACAAGTCAGCTTGCACCCCGCCGCGCTTCGCGTCGGTTGCGCGAAGATGATGGGCCGGTCGTCGTCACCGATGACTGGCCGGAGCAAGTTCCGATCGGCGACGCCGAGTTGCGCGCGATTGAAGGCCACATGCGGCAAGCGCTGGACAAGCTGTTCGGACCGCTGCCGTGAAGTGAGGAGTGAAGCGTCATGACCAGCGCCGCCCTGCGACGAGATGAGGATGGGGCACCGGTTGTGGCGACCGCCCGCGCGGCGCTCTACCTGCGCGTTTCGACCGGCCGCCAAGCCGATAGCGATCTGTCGATCCCGGACCAGCGCCGCCAGATCGAGGGCTATTGCCTGTCTCGCGGCTGGGAGGTCACGGCCGAGTTCGTCGAGCCGGGCAACACGGCGACCGACGATCGTCGCCCCGCTTTCCAGGCGATGATCGACGCGGCGATGCAAAAGCCGTCGCCGTTCAACATCATCCTCGTCCACAGCTTCTCGCGGTTCTTCCGCGACCAGTTCCAGTTCGAGTTCTACGTTCGCAAGCTGGCAAAGAACGGGGTGAAGCTCATCTCGATCACGCAAGACCTGGGCGACGATCCCATGAGCGTGATGATGCGCCAGATCATGACGCTGTTCGACGAGTATCAGTCGAAGGAGAACGGCAAGCACACGTTGCGGGCGATGAAGGAGAACGCGCGGCAAGGCTTCTGGAACGGCGCGCGTGCGCCGATCGGCTATCGCGTGGTCGCGGCCGGAGAGCGCGGAGCGAAGATCAAGAAGAAGCTGGAGATCGACCCAATCCAGGCCGAGACGGTGCGGCGCATCTATCGCATGGCATTGAACGGCGTCGATAACAAAGGGCCGATGGGTCTCAAGTCGATCGCCACATGGCTCAATGAAAACAACATCCGCACCCGCGACGGCGGGCGCTGGGGCTTGGGTGCGGTGCATCAGGTGCTCACCCGGACGACCTATATCGGCCAGCACCGCTTCAATACCCGCGATCACAAGACGAAGACGCCGAAGCCGGAGAGCGAACATGCCGTCATGGAAGTGCCGGCGATTGTCTCGGAAGCG
Organism: Phenylobacterium sp.; assembly: GCA_019264505.1. Taxonomy (GTDB): domain Bacteria; phylum Pseudomonadota; class Alphaproteobacteria; order Caulobacterales; family Caulobacteraceae; genus Phenylobacterium. The sequence goes on from JAHUZY010000072.1 coordinate 2,127, forward strand.
GAGTTCGAGGCTGTCCAGCGGTCGCTCAAGGCGCGCAGCCCGAAGATGATGCCGCCGATGGCGGTGGGCGGCCCGACGCTGCTCACCGGCATCTGCTTCTGCGCGTGCTGCGGCGGCGCGATGACGCTGCGCACCGGCACCAGCAGCGTCGGGCGGGAATACCGCTACTACACCTGTTCGACGAAGGCGCGGCAGGGAGCGACCGGCTGTCCCGGCATCACCGTGCCGATGGATCGGCTCAATGAGGCCGTGGTCGATCATCTCGAAGCCCGGTTGCTCGACCCGGCGCGGCTCGAAGCTCTGATGGATCAGATCCTCGAACGGCGCGACGAGTGGGTGAACCAGCGCCGCGAGCATGTCGCCGATCTTGAACGGCGCGCGACCGAGGCCGAAGCGAAGCTCAAGCGCCTCTATGACGCGATCGAGAATGGCGTGATCGACGTGAACGACCCGTCGCTCAAGGATCGCATCACCGAGCTGACCGCGACGCGCGACCAGGCTAAGGGCGATTCCGAACGCGCCTTGGCGCATATCGTAAAGATCGGCCCAGCGATCACGCCGGAAACCCTCCGGGCGTTTGCGGCGGCCCTGCGCAAGAAGCTGCGGAACGGCGATGGGACGTTCGCCCGCGATCAGATTCGCGCGGTCGCGCAGCGGGTTGAAGTGGTGAGCCGAAAGGAGGTCCGCATCCGTGGGCTGCGGAGCGAACTGCTCCGAACGCTAACCGCCGCCTCTGGCGTAGAGGCGGCGGTGCTAGGCGTTCGTGCCTTTGAACCGAAATGGCGCACCCGACACGATTCGAACGTGTGACCTTTGCCTTCGGAGGGCAACGCTCTATCCAGCTGAGCTACGGGTGCTTGGCGCCTGAGGCGGAGCGGGTTTCTAGCCGAAAGGGGGCCGGACCGCAAACGGGTTTGGGGCGCCGTGCGCGGGCCTTTAGGCCACCTGCGGGGTCTTGTCGGTGGTGAGGTCGACGAAGACGTCCTCCAGGCTCGGATCCTCGGTGGCGATGTCGCGGATGCGCAGGCCTGCCGCGCGGACGGCGGCCAGCACCTGTTCGACGCTGGACTGGCCGGTGCGGTAGGTGACGCTGAAGGCCCCGCCGGCCCGGAGTTTGGTCTCAAAGCCGGCCAGGGTCGGGGCCTCTTCCACCGGCGTCTCGGGGGTCACCACCACGCTGCGGGTGTCGAGGCGCCCCAGCAGCTTGGCGGTGGATTCACAGGCCACCACCTGGCCCCGGTTGACGATGGCGATCTGGTCGCAGAGCGCCTGGGCCTCTTCCAGATAATGGGTGGTCAGCACGATGGTCACGCCCTGGCGGTTCAGCTCGACCACATAGTTCCAGAGCTGGCGGCGCAGCTCCACGTCCACGCCGGCGGTGGGTTCGTCCAGGATCAGGACCGGCGGATTGTGCACCATGGCCTTGGCCACCATCAGCCGGCGCTTCATGCCGCCTGAGAGCTGGCGCACATAGGCGTTGGCCTTGTCGGCGAGTCCGAGGGCGGCCAGCAGTTCGTCGGTGCGGCGCTCCTTGCGGGGCACGGCGTACATGCCGGCCTGGACCTCGAGCGATTCCCGGGGCGTGAAGAAGGGATCGGCGGCGATCTCCTGGGGCACCACGCCGATGGCGGCCCTGGCGTCCCGGGGGTGGGTGTCGATGTCCCGACCCCAGATCTTCACCGTGCCCGAGGTCTTCTTGGTCAGGCCGGCCAGGGTGTTGATGAAGGTGGACTTGCCCGCGCCATTGGGTCCCAGCAGGCCGAAGATGGAGCCACGGGGAATGGCCAGGTCGATGCCGCGCAGGGCCTTCATCTCCGGCGTGGTCTTGGTGGCCGGATAGGTCTTGACCAGGCCCTGGGCCTCGATGGCGTATTCCGGAAGGTCCATGCGGTCCCCTTTGGCGCCTGCGCAAGGTCGGTTGGCGGGCGCGATCATTGACGGGCCAAGCCCGCCTCGCATACCTAGGCGCGAGCGGCGCCTGCGCCAAGCGTTCCGAGCGGAGATTTCCCCTATGGCCCGTCCGATCGAAAACCGCGGCGTCGACGCCCAGACCTCCCCTGAGCCCATGCCGGCCAAGCCGGCCGTCACCGCCCTGACGGCCAGCGCGCGGCCGGCGCCGGAGGTGGTCTATGTGCGCACCGGCCGGATCGCCTGCGATGGGGTCGGCGGGGCGCTCGGCCATCCGCGGGTCTGGTTGGAGATGGGCGGGGCGACCTTCGTCGAATGCCCCTATTGCGACCGCCGCTTCCAACTCGCCCATGACGCCGGGGAAGGCCCGGAAAACGAGCGCCTGGCGCCCGGCGTCTACGAAGGCCCCCACGGGCACTGAAGTCTAAGGCGCCTTCAAGCGCCCGTCGTCTCCCCATCCCCTCCTGTCGTTATGCTCGGCCCTGTGCCGAGCATCCCTGTCGATGGCGGGCGCAAGCGTCGCGATGGATCCTGGGCACAAGGCCCAGGATGACGGTTGAGAGGTCGTGCGATCGTCACCGTCGCCTCAAGCGCCGCAGGCTACTTTTTGAACCACGAAGAGCACGAAGTTCACAAAGGCAAGCAGGGCCTCTTCGTGCCCTTTGTGCCCTTTGTGGTGATGCTCTTTGGCAGCGCTGCGCGCCGCTAAGCTACCGCCGCCAGCCGGCGTGAGGCCCGCCAGAGGCCGTAGGCGAAGACGCCAGCGCCGGCCCAGATGAAGGCGAAGGCGGTGATCTTGGCCCATCCAAGCGGCTCGCCCTGGACCACGCCCAGCACGAAGGTCATGGACGGGGCCAGGAACTGCATGAAGCCCATGGCCGACAGCGGCAGGCGCCGGGCGGCCCAGGCGAACAGGACGAGCGGCACCGCCGTCGCCGCACCGGAGAAGATCAGCCAGGCCGCCGGCGTGATCCCAAGCGTGAAGTGATCGGCCCCGGCCTGAGCCAGCCAGACGGCGAAAATCACCCCGGGAATCCCTAGCAGCAGGCACTCGATGAACAGGCCGGTCTGGGCGTCCGCCGCCACCTGCTTGCGCACGATGCCATAGCCGCAGAAGCTGGCCGCAAGCGTCAAGGACACCCAGGGCAGGCCGCCGATGGCCACGGCCTGGAAGACCACGCCGATGGCCGCCAAGCCGATGGCGCCCTGGGCGATGCGGTCCAGCCGCTCCCGGAAGAAGAGCGCGCCGGCCGCCATGCTGAGCAGCGGATTGATGAAATAGCCGAGGCTGGTCTGCAGGACCTTGCCGTTGTTCACCGCCCAGATGAAGACCAGCCAGTTGGCGGCGATCAGCAGGGACGAGAGCGCCAGCAGGCCCAGCACCTTGGGCTTGCGGAACACCGCCAGGGCCTGGCCTCCCTGACCGGCCATCCAGACGAACAGGCCCGCAAACGGAATGGCCCAGAAGGTGCGGTGGGCGAGCGTCTCCCAAGGCCCGACCCCCATGGAGCCCAGCATCTGGAAGACCAGCGGGATGAAGCCCCAGATCAGATAGGCCGACAGGCCCGCAGCGAAGGCGCCCGGCGGCGGGGAGGTCGGCGATGGCGGGGGCGTCGGGGCCAAGGGGCGGGCTTTCGGCTGGGAACGCGCCCTACCTAGACCTTCGCCCGAGCTTCACAAGCGCCGATCCGCCCAGCTCTCGCGGGAAACGGACATGCAAATGGGCGACCGCGGAACGGCCGCCCATTCGTATCGTCGACGTCGAGACGTGACTTTAGGCGATGGCCTTGGTCTTGATCAGGCCGCGCTCGTCCAGCAGTTGGGCGATCTGGATGGCGTTCAGCGCCGCGCCCTTGCGCAGGTTGTCGGCCACGACCCACATGTTCAGGCCGTGCTCCACGGTCGGGTCGTTGCGGATGCGGCTGACAAAGACCGGGAACTCGCCCTGGGATTCCTTAGGCGTCATGTAGCCGGTCTCATCGCGCTTATCGATGACCACCAGGCCAGGCGAGTCGCGCAGCAGGTCGCGGGCTTCGTCCTCGTCCAGGGGATTGTGGAACTCGATGTTCACCGCTTCGGAATGGCCGACCATGACCGGCACCCGCACGCAGGTGACCGTCAGCTTGATGGCCGGATCGATCATCTTGTGGGTCTCGTTCCACATCTTGGCCTCTTCGTCGGTGTAGCCGTCGTCGCCGAAGGCGCCGATGAAGGGGATGACATTGAAGGCGATCTGCTTGGGGAACTTCTTGGGCGGCGGCGCGCCCAGGACGAAGACGCCCTTGGTCTGATCCCAGAGCTCGTCCATGCCCTCTTTGCCGGCGCCGGAGACCGACTGGTAGGTCGAGACCACCACCCGCTTGATCTTGGCCCGGTCATGCAGGGGCTTCAGCGCCACCACCAGCTGGGCGGTCGAGCAGTTGGGATTGGCGATGATGTTCTTCTTGTGGGCGAAGGACACATCGTCCGGGTTCACCTCCGGCACGATCAGCGGCACGTCCGGGTCCATCCGGAAGGCCGAGGAATTGTCGATGACGATGGGGCCGGCGGCGCCGATCTTGGGCGACCACTCCTTGGAGAAGGAGCCCGACACGCTCATCAGCACCAGGTCGACGGTGGAGAAGTCGAACTGGGCGATATCCTCGCAGGCCACCGTCTGGTCGCCGAAGGACACCTTCACGCCGATGGATTTGCGCGAGGCGATCGCGTGAATCTTGTCCACGGGGAATTCCACTTCCTCGAGGATATTCAGCATCTCACGGCCCACATTGCCCGTGGCGCCGACGACGGCCACCCGGTAACCCATCGAACTCTCTCCTGAATGTCTTTGGCGGTGCGTTCCGTTACGCCGCCGCATGAACGCGCGCAAGCACGCCGCCGCAAGGGCCCGTCCGGCCGCGGCTTCGTCCCCCCTCACCTAGGGGCTAGGATGGGTGAGCGCAACCCGGGGGCGAGAGACCCTGGCGGACATCCAGGGAGAGACGACCATGAGCCAGACCGATACCGGCATGCCCTTCGCCAACCTCATGGGGGTGCAGATCCTGGAGCGGGAGAAGGACAGGGTGGTGGGCCAGCTTGCGGTCCGCGAGGACCTCTGCACCGCCGGCGGCATCCTGCACGGGGGCGCCTTCATGGCCTTCGCCGACGCGCTCGGCGCCATCGGCGGCTACCTGAACCTGCCGGCCGGCGCGCGGCCCACCACCCTGGAAAGCAAGACCAACTTCCTGGGCTCAGCCAAGGTGGGGACCACCGTCACCGGCGAGGCAACGCCCCTGCACATCGGCCGCCGCTCTAGCGTCTGGCAGACCCGCATCACCGACGAGACCGGCAAGCTCCTGGCCCTGGTCCTCCAGACCCAGATGACGGTGGAGGTCGGGTCGGCGCCTAAAACCTGATCAGCGGCGCCCGATCCTCCCGCAGTGCAGCAGTGCGATGTTGCGTCGCAAAATTGTTGCTTGTGACCCAGGGGAAAGGGGCGCTAAAGCTCCTCTCAAGGCGGCCGACAACGACGCAATCGACGACGAAGGCCGCCAGAGGAACGCCCCGAAAAGTGGTTGTCATCAACCCCTCTCCGGGAACGAATAAAATGATCGCTCGTATCGCTGCTCTCGCCGCCGTCGCGGCTGTGTCCATCTCGGCCCCCGCCTTCGCCCAAGGCGTCAAGGTCCAGCTCGCCGGCAAGTCCGTCGAACAGGTCCATGCCGACATCGTCAGCGCCGCCCGCACGGTGTGCCTGCGCGAAACCACCACCGAAACCTTCCGCCAGTCCGCCCAGGCCCGCTGCGTGAAGTCGACCGTGGAAGCCACCCTGGAAAAGGTCGGCGACGCCGATCTGGCCGCCGTGGCCGGCATGGAACTGGCCCAGCGCTAAGCCTCGCCGCCGCAGGCCAGAAGCGCCTGCAGCGACGCAAAGTCTGGAAAGGCCGGCGGCGACGCCGGCCTTTCTTGCGTCTGGGGATCATGCTTGTCTGGATCGCCAGAAGGAGGACCCCATGGCTGAGCCCGACGACCTCAAGGTCACCAACAACACCAAGGACGGCCGGTTCGAGGTCCGCCTGGGGGATGACGTGGCCTTCGCCGAGTACCGGCTTCTGAAGACCGGCATCCTCTTTCCCCACACCGAGGTCCCACCGGCCTTTGAAGGCAAGGGCGTCGGCTCCCTGCTGGTCCGCACCGCCCTGGATTACGCCCGCGAGCACGGTCAGGCGGTGATGCCGGTCTGTCCCTTCTTCGCCAGCTACATCAAGCGGCACGCGGAATATCAGGACCTGCTGCACCCCGACTATCGCAAGAGCCTCGGCCTGGACTGAGCCGGTGAGCGCCGCTGCGCCCCGCCCCGTCCGCACACGCGCATGGCGAGAGGGGTTGGCGGCGCCCGACAACCTATTGTAGGAAAGTCAGGTCTGTTTCTGTTTTGTTCGGGGGCGAACCTTGCGGAGCTTTTGGGCGGCTTGCGCGCTGGCGGGGAGTCTTGCGCTCGCCGGGCTGCCGGAGGCGAGGGCCGATGAGCCAGCGGCCGAGGTTCACCCGGATCTGGTGATCGGGGAGCTGTCCAACGGGCTCGAATACCAGATCCTGCCTCTGACGGGTCGCGAGGGGGTCGCCTTCCGCCTGCTGGTCTGGGTGGGCAGCCAGGCCGAGACCGACGACAATCGCGGGATCGCCCACTTCGTCGAACACATGGCCTTCCGCACCACACGCCGGTTCGCCGATGGGGAGATGGACCAGGCCATGGCCCAGGCCGGCGCCGCCTTTGGCCGCGACCACGTGGCCTATACCGGGCGCTGGACCACCACCTATCACCTGGACCTGCCCAGCCGCGATCCCGGCCCGATCGCCACCGGCCTTGAGTGGCTGCGGGATGTGGGGGACGGCCTGTCCTTTCTCCCCGCCGAGGTGGCCGCTGAACGGGGCGTGGTGCTGGCCGAGCGCCTGGACCGGACCTGGACCGGCCAGGCGGTCGAGGAGCAGGAGACCGCCTTCCATTTCCGACCGGAGGACAGCCTCAGCCCGGGCGGCGCGGTGGCCACCCTGCGGGCCATGACGCCGGCGGATCTCAAGGCCTTCCACGCCAAGTGGTATCGTCCGGACCGGGCGTTGCTGGTGGTGACCGGGGATGTGGAGCCGAGGGCCATGGTCGCCGAGCTGGAGCGGCGGCTGGGGGGATGGGCCGGGGCCGGCGAGCGGCCGCGGATGGCCGACACCCCTGACCCCGAGCCGCCCGAGGCGCCGGTCGCCCTCATCCTGCCGCCGACACGCCTGCCCGCCCAGAGCCTGGCCTGTCGCAACGCCCCGGTTCCAGAGGCGGGGACGGGAGGCCTGGAGCAGGACATTCTGCTGGAGGTGCTCAGCCGCCGCCTGGCCCGGGCTGCGGCGACCGCCCGCGGGGTCTACAGCCTGGAATTCGACACCACCGGCCGATACGAGACACGGCAGGTGGCCTGCCTTATGGCGAGCCACGGGCCGCAGATGGGGCTGGACGCTCTGAACCTCGCCCAGGGCGAGCTTCGCGCCTTCGCTGTCCATGGGCCCGACCAGGGCGAGATCGACGCCGCCGTCGCCGAACAGCGAGCCAAGGCCCGGGGCGCTCTCACCGAGCGGGCCAACGCCACGGCCGCCGAGATCGCCGACGAGCTGGTCTATTCCATCGCAGGCGGCGGGACCTTCCTGCACCCCCACCAGATGATGCGCCAGGTGAGCCGCGGCGCGCCGAGCCTGACCCCTGAGCGTCTCCGGCAGACCTTCGCCGCGCTGTGGCCAGAGGACGCCCCGCCAACCCTCTCGGTGGAGGAGGCAGGCGCCACCGCCGAGGCCGTGATCTCAGGCTGGCGCGCGGCCGCCGCCGGCCCCCTGCCCCGTCCCACGGAGGCGCCCCGTCCCATCGATCTTGACCTGGGTCCGCCGGGCAAGGTGATCCGGCGGGAGGCTCTGGCGCAGGGGGCGACGCGCCTCACCTTCGCCAACGGCCTGGTCCTCAACCACCTGGCCAGCGACCGCTCGCCCGGATCTGTGGAGATCATCGTCCGCCAGGGGCCAGGCGCCCGCCAGCTCAACGCCGGCGACTACGTGACTGCGTCGGTGGCCGTCTCCATCCTGCCCTATGCGGGGATCGAGGCGGCGAGCTACACCGCCCTCCAGGAGCTGAACGCCCAGTGGAGCTGGGATTTCGACGTCCGTTTCGGCGAGTACGGGCTGGCCGTCACCGCCCGCAGCTTCGCCGATCAGGTCACCCCGCACCTGACCCTTATCACCGCGCACCTGGCGACGCCGGGCTTCTCCGATGAGACCGCCGACCAGTTGGCCCTGCTGGCCGCCCACATGGAGCAGGAGATCCAGCTCGACCCGGCCGAGGCCGCCGCCCACGCCTTCGCCCGGACCATCTGGCCAGACACCGCCGGCGCCGCCCGGGACCCCCACACCTATCGCCGCATGACGCCAGACGACCTTAGGCGGGTGATGACCACCCAGATGGCGACAGGCCCGGTCGAGCTGACCCTGGTGGGCGATATCAGCGAGGCTGCGGCGATCGCGGCGGCCGCCACGACCCTGGG
>JAHUZY010000173.1 GCA_019264505.1 Phenylobacterium sp.
ACTCTCGGCCACTGGCTGGATGAGATGCCCGCCGGGCTGGCCGCCAGCCAGGCGCGGCTTGCACACGCCCTGACCGGCGAAGGCTTCTGCGTCCTGCCCTCGCAGGGGACCTATTTCCTCAGTGTCGATCTGGCGGCCTCCGGCGTCGCCATGCGGGATCGCGACTTCGCCCTGATGGCCGTGAGGGAGGCCGGCGTGGCCTCCATTCCGGTCTCGGCCCTCTATGAAACGCAGCCGGTCGACACCATCCTGCGCCTGTGCTTCGCCAAGGCCGACGCCACCCTGGACGAGGGCGCGCGGCGACTGGCCAGGGCACGGGACCTGGCCGCTCAGGCCCTCCCGGGCCGCTCCATATAGACATCGAGGTCGTCATGGCCGGTGACGACGAAGCCCCGCCGGTCATAGAGGCGCTGGGCGTCGCTCTGGCGCAGGACCGTCAGGATCACTTTTGCGCCGACGGCGTCGGCCTCCGCCAGCAGGCCGTCCAGTATGGCCGTGCCCAACCCCCGGCCCTGCCAGCGGGGATCGAGATAGAAGTGCTCCAGCTTCAGCACGCCGGGCTCCACCTCGTAGAAGGCGACGCAGCCCGCCGTCTCCCCCTCCACCTCGATGAGGCGGGTGGTCTCCGGTCGGTAGGTGTCGGCGAACCAGGCCCGCGCCCGTTCGGGATTGAAGCGGCCGATGCGGTTGAAGCTCTCGGCCATGACCGTCAGGCGCAGCTCGGTCAGGGCCGCAAGGTCACCGGCCTTCGCAGGCGAAAAGACGAAGGCCGGGACGCTCATGATCAGCAGGTGGCGCCGCCGTCGACCACGATGGCCTGGCCGGTCATCCAGCCGCCGGCCTTGGACGCCAGGAAGACGGCCGCGCCGGCGATGTCGTCGGGCTCGCCCAGGCGGCGCAGGGGATTGTTGGCGCTGGAGCGCTTCTCGGCTTCCGGCGTGTCCCAGCGCGCCTTGGCGAAGTCGGTCTTCACAAGGCCCGGCGCGATGCAGTTAACGCGGATGTTGTCCGGGCCAAGCTCGACGGCCAGGTTGCGGGCCAGCTGGAAGTCGGCGGCCTTGGAGATGTTGTAGGCGCCGATGCCGGTGGAGCCGCGCAGGCCGCCGATGGACGAGATGATGATCACCGCCCCGTCGCGGCGCTCGCGCATCTGCGGCGCGGCCATCTGGATCAGCCAGTTGTTGGCGATGATGTTGTTGTCCAGGATCTTGCGGAAAGCGTCGTCCTGGATGCCGGCCATGGGGCCGAAATAGGGGTTGGTGGCGGCGTTGCAGACGACGATGTCGATCTTGCCGAACGCCTTGTTGGTCTCATCCACGAGGCGCTGAAGATCTTCCTTCGAGGAGATGGAGGCCGGCACGGCGATGGCCGCGCCCGGATGCTTCTCGTTGATGGCCGCGGCCACCTCGTCGCAGGGCCCGGCCTTGCGCGAGGAGATCACCACCTTGGCGCCATGATCAGCCATGCGCTCGGCGATCGCCTTGCCGATGCCCCGCGAGGATCCGGTGATCACGGCCACCTTGCCGGTGAGATCGAACAGTTCCATGGCGCGTCTTTCCCAAATGAAATGCTTGTTTGAATGGCCGCCATTTGCGGCGCCCCCCGAGGCGGGGTCAAGCCGGCGCCTGGGGCTTCAGGCGCAGAGCGGGCGCCCGCCCATGTCCAGGTGGAAGTGGTCCAGGTGGGCGTCATTGTAGTCGGGCGACAACGTGGTCAGGAACACCTTGCAGGCCCCGTCCCGGACCTGCCGCAGGAAGACGCCCTTGGGTCCCGGGTCATCCCAATGGTCCTTGAGCCTCACCACCTGGCCGTCCGCCAGCCGGAAGCCTGAGACATCCAGGGCGTTGGCGCTGGCGTGCTCGCTGGGCGGGCCAGCCTGCTGGTTGTAGATCCGCCGGCAGGAGAAGGAGCCGAAATGCTCCACGGCCACCACCGCCTGGCCGAGGGTTTCGAAGGCGGCGGTCTGCACCACCTGCCGCTCCCAGATGGCGACGGCCAGGGCCTGCTTGCAGGTCATTACCGCATCGGCCGGCGCCAGGGGGGCCATGCCGCCGGTGAACTGGATGGCGTCCTTCACCGAACAGAAGCCGTCCTCGGTCTCCGGCGCGATCTGATAGGTCAGCCCGCCCTTGGCCAGCACGGCGCGGCAGGCCGCTACGTCCTGGCCCGTGCGGGCGGCCTTGGCCTTGGTGGCTGCGCCGACCGGATCGATGACGCTCAGCGGCTTCCAGGGCAGATGTTCGTCGGGGATGGCCCGCTCGGCCACCAGGACCAGGGCCGCCAGCAGAACCCACAGGATCGTCAGGCCCACCAGCCGGGCCACCAGGGTCTGGCGGCGGGCGTGGTGCTCGACCTGCGGATGACGGGGCGCGCGATATCCGGCCATGAACCCTTAGACGTGACGCCTTGGACAGGGCGAGTTTAGCCGCCTCGCCGGCCTGAGGCGACTCATGCCTGGAACGTCGCGACGCTCCGGCTATCGACAGATGCCAAAGCGCCCATAGTCGAGGTGCAGGTGATCGGCATGGGCGGCGTTGTAGTCGGGGCTGAGGACGGCGCGAAAATAGTCGCAGGCGCCGGTGCGCATAGCCCGCATCAGGGTTCCGCCGTCATTGTCATCGTTGAAGTCGCCGATGACGCTGAGCCGTTGTCCGTCCTCCAGAACGATCGCCGCCACATCCAGGGCGTTGGCGCTGGCGTGTTCGCTTCGGCGGCCCTCGCTGCGGCCATAGACGTTGCGACAGGAAAAGACGCCGTAGTGCTCGACCCGGGCGACCTCGGTCTCCATCACCGCCTCCGCCGCCGGATTCAGCACATGCCGGTCCCAGAAGGCGTAGGAGAGCGCCACCGGGCAGGTCATGACCGGAGCCGCAGGCGCCAGCGGCGTGACCCCGCCCCGCAGGCGAAGGGTGTTGGTCAGGGGGCAGTCGCCGGTCAGCCGGTCCGGCTCGTCGGTGAATTCCACCCCGCCGGCGTCCAGAACCTCCCGGCAGAGCACGGGGTCGCTGGCGGCGCGGTGGAACTTCACCGCTGTGGCGAGGCCCGGGGGATCGTCCAGCCGCAGGGGCTTCCAGGGCAAGTCCTGGGGCGGGGCGAAGGCGTCGATGACGAAGGCCAGGACGATCCCCACCAGGGCGGCGTCCAGCAGGAAGGCCCAGAGGCCGCCAAAGGCCAGGGCCTCGGCCGAGGCCGGCTTGAGTTGGGGGAGCCAGGGAGGACGCGTCACGAATTGAGCAACGGCCAGGAATGGCTCAGGTTCAAGGAACGGCCGGAAATCGGCGCCCGCGCCGACTCAATGTGGCTATGGTCGAACCGGAGCAGATGGGGGAATGCGATGGGATTTCTGAGCAAGGCGACGCTGGGGGCCGGGGTCGCCCTCGGGGCGCTCAT
>JAHUZY010000233.1 GCA_019264505.1 Phenylobacterium sp.
GCCGCGCCCTTGGTCGACGACGCCGAGGCGGCCGGCGCCCTGGCGGTGGAACGCGCCCTCGCCGCCGCCGGCCGGGACTTCGAAATCCCCAATCTGGTCTGGTGCTGCCAGCCCCCCGGCTGCGAAGAGGCGGTGTTGGCCGGCGTGCAATCGGTGATCGGCGCGCATACGCCGATCATTGGCGGGAGTTCCGCCGACGAAGCCATCGCAGGCGCCTGGCGGCAGTTCGCCACCGAGGGCGTTCTCGAGGACCACGTGGTCGTGGCGGTTCTGTTCCCGACCGGCCGGCACGGGGCCGCCTTCCAGAGCGGCTATACGCCGTCGGGCCTGTCGGGCGTCGTGACCCGGGCCCATGATCGCCAGGTGCTGGAGATCGACCATCGGCCCGCCGGCGAAGTCTATGGCGGCTGGACCGAAGGCGTGGTCGGCGCTGAGGGCGCAGGTCCCATCCTGGCCATGAGCACGCCGACCCCTCTAGGCCGCGTCGCCGCCGAGGTTCAGGGCGTGCCGATGTTTGTCCTGTCCCACCCGGCCCTGTTGGGCGCCGGAGGCGATCTCTCCCTATTCACCGACATCAGCGAGGGCGACGTGGTGCACATGATGCGCGGCTCGCCGGAGTCCCTCGTCAAGCGGGCCGGCCTGGTGGTGGACGACGCCTGCGCCATGGGTGGCTGGGAGGCCGGCGACAGCCTGGGCGGGCTGGTGATCTATTGCGGCGGCTGCATGCTGCATGTCCGCGACCAGATGGACGAGGTGGTCGACCAGATTCGCCACGCCATGCCCGGCGCGCCCTTCCTGGGCGCCTTCACCTTCGGCGAGCAGGGCGCCATCGTCGACAGCTGCAACCGGCACGGCAATCTGATGGTCTCGGCCCTGGCCTTTGGTTGAGCATGTCCGATCTTGATCCTGAACAGCTCCGCGAGGCCCTGACCTCGGCCAAGCAGATCGAGGCGGCGCTGCGCGAACGTCTGCGCGAGCAGGACCTCGTGCTGAGCGGCATCGAGGCGCTGCAGGGGGAAGACGATCCCGCCGTTCTGCAACAGCGAGCCTTCGATCTGCTCAGCCGCAGTCTGCTTTTCCACCTCGCCCTGGTGCTTGAGCCCGATGGCGAGGATTTTGTCTGCACCGCCGCCACCGACCCTGCCGCCGTCGGCGCCAGGTGGCGCGGGGGCGGCTTCTTCAACCGCGTCGCCCACAGCGGCCGCGCCGCCGTGACCCCGGACAATCGCCGCGTGCCGGAATGGAAGGACTGCCAGGGGCTGAGCCCCCTTCCGGGCGGCGGCATCTATGCCCCGATCCTGGCGGCCACAGGTCCGGGGCTGCTGGTCCTCTGCTCGCACACGCCTGGCGCCTACGGGGCGAAGGACGGGGCCCTTGTCTCCCGCCTCAGCCTGGTCGTCTCTCAGACCCTGGCCGCAGCCCAGCGACGGCGCCTGTCCGAGGCCGCCCGGGCCGCCGATATCGCCCGGCAGGCCGCCGTTGAGGCCAGCGAGGCCAAGTCCCGCTTCCTGGCCAATATGAGCCACGAGATCCGAACCCCGCTGAATGGCGTCACCGCCGTGGCCGACCTGCTGGCCATGACCGAACTTGCGCCGCGACAGCACGAGATGGCCCAGCTGATCGCCCAGTCGGGACGGATGCTGGAACGGCTGCTCAATGACGTGCTGGACTTCGCCAAGATCGAGGCCGGCTATCTGGAGATCGAGCGGGAGCCCTTCCAGCTGGATGAGGCGGTCGCAGCCATGATCGACCTCTTCGCCGCCAGGGCCGACGCCAAGGGGCTGGCCTTCACATCAAAGATCAGTCCGGGCGCGAAGGGCCTGTTCGAGGGCGACAGCCTGCGCGTCCGCCAGATCCTGGCCAATCTGCTCAGCAATGCGGTCAAGTTCACCGAGGCCGGCGAGGTCAGGCTTGAGGTCATGGCCGATGACGAGGATGACGCCACGCAGGTGACCTTGCGGGTGAGCGACACCGGCTGCGGGTTCACCCCTGAGCGTGGCGCGCGGCTCTTCAACCGCTTTGAGCAGGGCGACGACTCCATCACCCGGCAGTATGGCGGCGCAGGCCTGGGGCTCACCATCTCCCGCTCCCTGGCGGCGTTGATGGGCGGGACCATCACCTGGCGTTCGACGCCGGGCCAGGGCTCCACCTTCGAGGCCACCGTGCGGGTGCGCCGGCTGCAGGGGACTGAGGCCCTGGTCGAGAAGACGCCGGCCCCGGACCAGGAGGTGGGTCTGCGGGTGCTGGTGGTGGAGGACAATCCCAACAATCGCCGGATCGTCGGCATGGTGCTGGAGTTGATCGAGGCTGAGGTCACCTTCGCCGAGAATGGCCAGGAGGGCCTGGACGCGTTTGCTCCAGGCCGTTTCGACATCATTCTCATGGACCTGCAGATGCCGGTCCTGGACGGCCTGAGCGCCACCCGGGAAATCCGCGCCCGCGAACGGGTCAGCCAGGCGCCGCCGGTTCCCATCATCGCCCTGTCGGCCAACGCCATGACCCACCATGTGGCCGAGGCCCTGGCGGCCGGCGCCACGGCGCATGTGGCCAAGCCCATCGTCCCCGAGCGGCTGATCCAGACCATGATCGGCCTGGCGCCCGGCGACCAGGAGCCTCCGGCGCTTTCCATGGCTATCTGACTGGGGGAATGGACCGGAAAGCGCCCAGTCTCGACCGCCCGCGTTGACACTGGGGGGGCCGCTGCTTAAGTCTCGGCCTCGCTCAAAGAGCGGGATTCCGGGCAGGCGAAGGTTAGACGGCGCGCCGTGCGCAACGCCCGCGACCCCGCATCGACCGCATTCTCGGACGCCCCCGCACATGTTTTTCCAACGGCTCTTCGGCTCCTCTCCCGACCGCAAGGTCAAGGCCTTCCAGGCCCGGGTCGCCAAGATCAACGCCCTCGAACCCCAGCTGGAGGCGCTGTCGGACGAGGCGTTGCGCGGCAAGACCGAAGAGTTCCGGGCGCGCCTGGCCAAGGGCGAGACCCTCGACCAGCTGCTGGAAGAAGCCTTCGCCGTGGTCCGCGAAGCCTCCAAGCGGACCATCGGCCTGCGCCATTTCGATGTGCAGATGGTCGGCGGCATGGTGCTTCACCGGGGCGGCATCTCCGAGATGCGCACCGGCGAGGGCAAGACCCTGGTGGCCACCCTGCCCGTCTATCTGAACGCCCTGGAGGCCAAGGGCGTCCACGCCATCACGGTCAATGACTATCTGGCCCAGCGCGACGCCGAATGGATGGGGCAGATTTACCGCTTCCTCGGCATGAGCGTCGGCGTCATCGTCCACGGCCTGTCCCAGGGCCAGCGCAAGGCCGCCTATCAGGCTGACATCACCTACGGGACAAACAACGAGTTCGGCTTCGACTATCTGCGCGACAACCTGGTCTATGAGGCCGAGGAGATGGTCCAGCGGGGCCATAACTTCGTGATCGTCGACGAGGTGGACTCCATCCTCATCGACGAGGCCCGCACCCCGCTGATCATCTCCGGCCCCACCGAGGACCGCAGCGAGTTCTACAAGACCATCGACGTCCTGGTGAAGGAGCTGATCAAGGACCCGGAGAACTTCGACCTCGACGAGAAGCAGCGCCAGGTGCTGCTGACCGAGGTGGGCTCCGAGCGCATCGAGGAGATGCTGGAGCAGAGCGGCCATCTGGAAGAGGACTCCGCGGGCCTCTACGACCCGGCCAACGTCTCGGCGGTCCACCATGTGAACCAGGCCCTGCGGGCCAACGTCCTCTACACCCGCGACAAGGACTACATCATCCGCGCCGGCGAGGTGATCCTGATCGACGAGTTCACCGGCCGCATGATGCAGGGCCGCCGCCTGTCGGAAGGCCTGCACCAGGCCATTGAGGCCAAGGAAGGCGCCCGGGTCCAGCCCGAGAACCAGACCCTGGCCTCGGTGACCATCCAGAACTATTTCCGCCTCTACAAGAAGCTGTCGGGCATGACTGGCACGGCCTCGACCGAGGCCCAGGAGTTCGGCGACATCTACAAGATGGAGGTCGTCGAGATCCCCACCAACCGGCCGGTCAGCCGGGTGGACGAGGACGACGAGGTCTATCGGACCAGCGCCGAGAAGAACCAGGCGATCCTCAAGCAGATCGCCGATTGCTACGTCCGCGGCCAGCCGATCCTGGTGGGCACCGTATCCATCGAGAAGTCCGAGCTGCTGTCGGAATTGCTGAAGACCCACGTCTTTGAGCATGAAGGTCAGACCCGCACCGGCATTCCGCACAATGTGCTCAACGCCCGCTATCACGAGCAGGAAGCCCTGATCGTGGCCGACGCCGGCGTGCCCGGCGCGGTGACCATCGCCACCAACATGGCCGGCCGCGGCACCGACATCCAGCTGGGCGGCAGCATCGACATGCGCCTGTCACGCTGGCGCGACGAGCAGCGCGGCCTGGGCATCGAGCCGGACGCCGAGGCCTACGGCGCCCGTCGCCAGGAGATTGAGGCCGAGATCGTCGAGCTGAAGGAAAAGGCCCTGGCTGCGGGCGGGCTCTACGTCCTGGGCACCGAGCGCCACGAGAGCCGCCGGATCGATAACCAGCTGCGGGGCCGGACGGGCCGCCAGGGGGACCCGGGCCGCTCCAAGTTCTTCCTGTCCTGCGAGGACGACCTGCTGCGCATCTTCGCCGGGGACCGTCTGGACTCCATCATGCGCACCTTCGGTGTGCAGGAAGGCGAGGCCATCACCCACAAGTGGCTGAACGGGGCCATCGCCACGGCCCAGAAGAAGGTCGAGCAGCGCAACTACGAGATCCGCAAGAACCTCCTGAAGTACGACGACGTCGTCAACGACCAGCGCAAGGCCGTCTTCGAGCAGCGCCAGGAGTTCATGGAGGCCGACGACCTCACCGACGTCATCGCCGAGATGCGCGCCGACACCATCGAGGACATGGTCAACCGCCACCTGCCGCCCAAGGCCTATGCCGAGCAGTGGGATGTGGACGGACTTGACGAGCGGGTCCGCGAAATCCTGGGGCTGGAGCTTCCCATCCGGGAATGGGCGGCCGAGGACGGCATCGCCAACGAAGAGATCCATCAGCGGATCACCGAGGCCGCCGACGCCCGCACCGCCGAGCGCGAGGTCCTGCTGAGCCCCGAGCGCATGCGCCTGCTGGAGAAGAGCTTCCTGCTGCAGACCATCGACCTGCAGTGGCGCGAGCACCTGATGCACCTCGACCACCTGCGCAACGTCATCGGCCTGCGCGGCTATGGTCAGCGCGACCCGCTGAACGAGTACAAGACCGAGGCCTTCTCCCTGTTCGAGAAGCTGCTCACCGACCTGCGCCACAACGTCACCAAGTGGATGATGACCGTGGTGCTCCAGCAGGAGCCGACCGCGCCGCCGCCGCCGCCCGAACGGCTGGTGGAGGTTCATCTCGATCCGCTCACCGGCGAAAACGCCGCCACCGCCGGCGCCCTGCCGTCCGGCATGGCCCGGGACCAGCGCGAAGCCCTGCCCTTCTCGTCCCTGCCCGCGGGCTGGGAGCAGACCGGCCGCAACGCGCCCTGCCCCTGCGGCTCTGGCAAGAAGTTCAAGCACTGCCACGGGGCCCTGGTCTAGGTGACGTCTCCGCCGGTTCTGGAGTCCAGCGGCCGGTGTCCCGTCTGCGAGGACGAGGTGGTGTTCGCCTCGTCCGATCACTGGCTGCGGGACGGGTTCAAATGCTCTGGTTGCGGCTCGATCCCGCGGGAACGGGCCCTGATGCGGGTGCTGGCCGAACTGGCGCCTGACTGGCGAAGCCTAGCCATTCACGAGAGCTCGGGCTGTTCGGTGTCCAGCAACCGGCTGCGGGCGCAGTGTCCTGGCTATGTGGCGACCCAGTACGATCCGGCCACCCCCTGGGGACAGACCCACATCCACGGCTATCGCAGCGAGGACCTGGAGGCTCAGACCTTCGCCGACGCCAGCTTCGACATCGTCATCACCCAGGACGTGTTCGAGCACCTGTTCGCGCCGGACCGGGCCATCGCCGAGATCGCCCGCACCCTGAAGCCCGGCGGCTTCCACATCTGCACCGTGCCCATCGTGCGGGGCGTACAGCCCTCGGTCCGGCGGGCCCGGCGGCGAAGGGACGGGTCGGTGGAGCATCTCGCGCCCGCCGAGTATCACGGCAATCCCATGGACCCCGACGGCGCCCTGGTGACCGTCGACTGGGGCTATGACATCGCCGACTACCTCGACCGGGCCAGCGGCCTGTCGACCACCATCCACACCATCGATGATCTGAGCCACGGCATCCGCGCGGCCTATATCGAGGTGCTGGTCTCCCGGAGGAGCCTGCCCAGCCAGGTCACCCCCGATGGAGCGCCCGACCGCCGCCCCCTCCTGCGCCGGCTGTTCCACCGATGAGGCGCTTACGACCCGGGATTGCATCGTCGGTTATAGTATAACATCATCCACCCCTGACCTTGTCGAGCCGGGGGGCCGTGATGCTGCAGCTGGAATTCTGGACGGGGCGCATGCGCCTGCTGGGCCTGATCGCCATCGCGATCAGCGCCCTGACCTGGACCGCCGAGCTTACCGGCATGGTCTATGTCTGCCCCTATTGCCGGACCCAGAGGACGGTGATCGGCCTGCTCGGCCTGCTGATGCTGACCCCCAATCCCGGTTTCTGGATCAGCCGCTATGTGGGGACGGTCCTGGGGGCTTTCGGCCTCGTGGTGGGCGCGACGCAGCACTTCAACGGCTGGCGCAAGATCATGAAGGGCGAGTTCGTGCTGTCGCCCAAGGTCTATGACGACGCCTTCCTGCTGTCGGGGGCGGCCATCTTCATCATCACCGCCCAGGTCCTGCTGCTCTACGCCTATCGCAAGCCCGCCAAAGCCGACGCCATCACCCCTTGAGGGTGATGAAGGTCTCGCTCTCGATCAGCCACTGACCCCGTACCTTCGTCCACGCGGCCAGGTACCAGCCGGCAATGTGCTCGCCCTGGCTGCGGGACACCGCCACCCAGGCGCCCCGCTCGGCGGCGCGCTCACCAGAGCTGTCCAGCTCCACCGCCTCGGGCGTCCGGACGAAGGCTACGAAGTCCGGATCGGCGAACTGGGCGGCGAAGGCGGCGACGACCGCCTCGGCCCCTGAGATCAATGAACCGTCGCCGACGATCACGTTCACGCCCGGGACGAAGAAGGGCTTCAGCCGCGCGGCTTCCTTGGCCGCGATCAGCTTGTTGGTCAGCCGCCTGCGGGCGAGGATGGCGTCATTGGGCGTGGTCACGGCTCGACCACCACCGTGCCGACCTTGGTCCCGGCCTCCACGGCCTCGTGAGCCGCTGCGCAGTCCTCCAGCTTGTAGATTCCCGCCACGGAGAGAATGGCTTGGCCCGTTCCGATCCAGGCGGTGATGTCGGCCTGGGCCCGGCGCCTCGCCTCATGCGGGCTGACCGGCAGATAGACCCCGTGGATCGAGAGGTTCAGCCCCATCAGCACGCCGGCCGGGATCGCCGGTTCCCGCGCCCCCTTGGTGGCGTAATAGGCCACCGAGCCGTTCAGGCTGACGCTGGCCAGGGACGAGGCGGCATTGCCGCCGAAGTCCACCTCGACCACGTGATGCACGCCCTGACCGCCGGTCAGGTCCCGCACCCGGGCGGCCACGTCCTCGCGGCGATAGTCGATGGTGTGATCAGCGCCGCCGGCCCGCGCCCGCTCGGCCTTGTCGCCGTTGGAGACCGTGGCGATCACCGTGGCCCCGGCCCATTTGGCCAGTTGCACCGCATAGTGACCGACCGCGCCGGCGCCACCGGTCACCAGCACGGTCCGGCCCTGGACGGGGCCTGCCAGGAACAGCGCCCGGTGGGCGGTCATGCATGGAATGCCGAGCGTCGCGCCCTCCGCAAAGGACACCTCGTCGGGCAGGGGCCGGATGAGGTCCACGTCCAGCTCGATGAACTCGGCCGCCGCGCCGAAGGCCCGACCGTTGCGTTGGCCGTTGAAGAACCAGACGCGGCGGCCGATCCAGGAGGTCGAGACGCCTGGCCCCACCGCCTCGACCACGCCAGCCCCGTCGCTATGGGGAATGATCTTCGGATAGGCCATGGGCGCCCCGGACACCCCGCCGCGCATGCCCACGTCGGAGGGATTGACGCCTGAGGCCTTCACGGCGATGAGCACCTGGCCATGGCCAGCCTGGGGTGTGGGATGCTCGCCGAGCTGGAGCACCTCTCGGGCGGGACCTGTTCTGTCGTACCAGACAGCGCGCATGTGACCTCCTGAAGTGGCTTTGGTCCCCTGGATGGCCCGCGCCGCCGAACGAGACAAGCCGGGCCTTCCGCTACGTCGCCCCTTCGTTGCGAGGGCCGCCTCGTCTATGAACAGAGTTCACCTGACGCCGGAGACGAGACCATGGCTGCGCCTGACCTGTTTGCGCCCCTCAGCTTCCCGCACGGGCCTGCGATGCCGAACCGGTTCATGCTGGCCCCCCTGACCAACACCCAGAGCCATGCCGACGGGACCCTGTCAGACGACGAATTCCACTGGCTGACGATGCGGGCCAAGGGCGGCTTTGGCCTGACCATGACCTGCGCGGCCCACGTGCAGAAGATCGGCCAGGGCTTTCCCGGCCAGCTGGGCGTCTTCTCCGATGACCATCTGCCGGGGCTGACCCGCCTGGCCGCCGCTATCAAGGACCAGGGCAGCGTGGCGGTCCTGCAGCTGCACCACGCCGGCAACCGCTCGCCCAAGGAGCTGATCGGCGAGGCGCCGGTCTGTCCGTCCGAGGATCCCGACACCGGCGCCCGGGCGCTCACCGAGGCCGAGGTCGCAGACCTGATCGAGGCCTTCATCGCCGGCGCCGAGCGCTCCAAGCGGGCGGGCTTCGACGGGGTCGAGGTGCACGGCGCCCACGGCTACATCCTCTGCCAGTTCCTGTCGCCCGACCTGAACCACCGCACCGACGCCTATGGCGGCTCGCCCGAGAACCGCGCCCGGATCATCGTGGAGATCATCGAGGGCATCCGCGCCCGCTGCGGCGAGGACTTCCTGCTCGGCCTGCGCCTGTCTCCGGAACGCTTCGGCCTCAAGCTGGCCGAGATCCGCGACCTGGCCGCCCAGATGCTGGTGCATCCGGCGCTCGACTTCCTCGACATGTCCCTGTGGGACGTGCGCAAGGAGCCGACAGAGGCCGAGTTCAAGGGCCGTAGCCTGATGTCCTACTTCGCCGAGCTGCCGCGATCGGGCGTTCGCTTGGGGGTCGCCGGCAAGATCATGAGCGGCCAGGAGGCCCGCGACGCCCTGGCCGCCGGCGCCGACTATGTGCTGATCGGCCGGGCCGCCATCTTGCACCATGATTATCCGCGCAAGGTTAAGGCGGATGCGGACTTCAAGCCCATCGCCCTGCCCGTGACCCGCGCGCATCTGGCCGCCGAAGGTCTGAGCCCCACCTTCATCACCTATATGAACAACTGGCCGGGCTTCGTCGCCCAGGACCAGACGGAGGACGCCCTGTGAGACAAGACGCCGAATTCGACATCATCGTCTATGGCGCCACCGGCTTCACCGGCCGGCTGGTGGCCGAACACCTGGCCAAGCGCTACGGCGTCGGCGGCGAGGTCAAATGGGCCATGGCCGGACGCAGCGCCGACAAGCTGGCCGCCGTCCGCGACGAGATCGGCGCGCCCGCCGACACGCCGTTCGTGGTGGCCGACGCCGACGACAAGGCCTCGCTGAAGGCCATGGTTGAGCGGGCCAAGGCGGTGATCACCACGGTGGGCCCCTATCAGCTCTACGGCAATGACCTGGTCGCCGCCTGCGTCGAGGCCGGGACCGACTATCTCGACCTCTGCGGCGAGCCGGTCTGGATGCGCCACATGATCGACGCCCACGAGGCGAAGGCGAAAGAAACCGGCGCGCGGATCGTCTTCTCCTGCGGCTTCGACTCCATCCCCTTCGAGCTCGGCGTCTTCTATCTGGCCCAGGAGGCCAAGAAGAAATTCGGTCACGCCCTGCCCCGGGTGAAGGGGCGCGTGCGCAAGATGAAGGGTGGCTTCTCCGGCGGCACCGCCGCCAGCCTGAAGGCCACCATGGCGGCCCTGTCCAAGGACCCCAGCCTGTTCGCCCTGATGGTCGATCCCTTCGCCCTGACGCCGGGCTTCAAGGGCCCTGAACAGCCCCGGGGCGACAAGGTCGAAGAGGACAAGGACCTGGGGGCCACCGTCGGTCCCTTCGTCATGGCCGCCATCAACACCCGCAATGTGCACCGCTCCAACCTGCTGACCGGCCATGCCTATGGCGAGGGTCTGGTCTATGACGAGATGGTGGTGGTGGATCCCAACGCCCCGCCGGCCCCGGCCCTGGGCGCCGAGAGCGGCCCCAAGCCCGGCGAAGGCCCCAGCAAGGAAGAACGGGAGACCGGCTTCTTCGACGTCCTGTTCATCGGTCTCGGCGAAGGCGACGAACAGATGCGGGTGGCCGTCACCGGCGACAAGGATCCCGGCTATGGCTGCACCTCGAAGATGATCGGCGAGGCGGCCATCTGCCTGATCAACGAGGCTACCGACGCCCCCGGCGGCGTCTGGACGCCCGGCGCGGCCATGGGCATGAAACTGATCGAACGCCTGCGGGCCAATGCCGGCATGACCTTCGAGGTCGAGGCCTGAGTCTGGTTCTGAGGTCCCGCCGTCGCAGGGCGGCGGGACTCCTTACCTTTTTGGACACCCGGCCAGCTTGATTTTACGACGTAAATGTAACAGTGAGGTTGTCACGGTTCATGTGTTCAACCTGCTGTTCTGAGGTCTGATGCCCCGGGTCCTGACCGAGTCCGACGTCGCCGACTTCCGTGACCGCCTCTGCGAGGTGGCCGAGCAGCTGTTCGCCGAGCGGGGGCCTGAGGCGGTGACCATGCGCCAGCTGGCCTCGGCGCTGGGGGTCAGCCCCATGACCCCCTATCGCTATTTCAAGGACAAGGACGACATCCTGGCCGCCGTTCGTACGGCTGGATTCGACCGTTTCGCCGAGGCCCTGGAGGCGGCCTACGCCAAGCCTGGGGACGCCCGGGCCAGGGGCGCGGCGGTGGGCGAGGCCTATGTCACCTTCGCCTTCGAACACCCTCAGACCTACAAGCTGATGTTCGACATGTATCAGCCCAACGAGGCCGACTATCCGGAACTGGCCCGCTCGGCCAACCGCGCCCGGGCGACCATGAGCCAGTATGTCCGCAGCCTGGTGGAGTCCGGCCACCTGACCGGCGATCCGGTGCGAATCGGCGAGATGTTCTGGGCCTCGACCCATGGCTGCATCGTGCTGGAGATGGTGGGCAAGCTGCCTGCGGGCGGCGCGCGGAAACTGATCGCCGAGGTGATCCCGGCCATCTCCCGGGGCCTGCGCCCGGCGTCCTGAGGCGCGCGATCGACCTTGACGCGCCCTGGGTCAAGCCGGGCAACCTCTCCCGCAATTCAAAACAGGGAGCGCGCCGTGAGCCAGGTTCAGCCGTTTGAGGTTCAGTGGGACCAGGCCCGGGTGGCCGATGTTCTGAGCAAGGTCACCGCCTATGACTGGCCGCCGATCCCTGAGGTTCCCGACGGCTGGGCCTATGGCTGCGACGGGGCCTGGCTGAAGAGCCTCTGCGGCCACTGGACCAGCGCCTATGACTGGCGCGCCGCCGTGGCCGAGCTCAATCGCTTCCCGCAGTTCACCGCCCAGGTCGAAGACTTTGACCTGCACTTCGTCCATGTGGTGGGCGAGGCGCGAGGCAAGCGGCCCCTGCTGATGTCCCACGGTTGGCCAGGCTCGCACTACGAGTTCTGGGAGGTCATCGAGAAGCTCGCCTTCCCGTCCCGCTTCGGCGGCGATCCGGCCGACGCCTATGACCTCGTCATCCCCTCCCTGCCCGGCTTCGGGTTCTCGTCCAAGCCCTCGCGGCCCATGGGCCAGCGGACCACGGCCCGGCTGTTCAACACCCTGATGACCGACGTGCTCGGCTATCAGACCTATCTGGCGCAAGGCGGCGACTGGGGCTCGATGATCACCTCGTGGCTGGGGCTCGACCATGCCGCCCATGTGCGGGCCATTCACCTCAACATGATGGCCTTCCGCGCGCCCGGCGGTCCGCAGACTCCGGAGGAGACCGCCTGGATGACCCGCCAGGCCGGCATGATGGACGTCATGGGCGCCTATTTCCGCCTGCAGGCCTCCAAGCCCCAGTCCCTGGCCTGGCTGGGCGCCTCCAACCCTGTGGGTCAGGCCGCCTGGATCGCCGAGCGCTTTCACGACTGGTCGGACCTGCGGACCAAGAGCTTCGAGGCGGTCTATTCCAAGGACCGGCTGCTCACCAACATCATGCTCTATGTGATGACCGACAGCTTCGCCACTGGCGCCTGGTACTATCGCGGCATGCTCGAGGAAGGGGGCGTGGCCCTGCAGCCGGGCCAGCGCTGCGAGACGCCGACGGCCTTCGCCAACTTCCCCGGAGAGGCCCTCTATCCCGCCCCGCCGCGGTCCTTCGCCGACCGGGGGTACAACATCGTCCGCTGGACCGACATGCCGAGCGGCGGCCATTTCGCGGCCATGGAGGAGCCCGATCTCTTCGTGGACGATGTGAGGGCGTGGGGTAGAACGGCGGGATGAGCCCCCGCTACGACTTCGCCTCCGACAACACCGCCCCGGCCGCCCCCGAAGCCATGGCCGCGCTCAACGCCGCCAATGCAGGGTTCGCCGCCAGCTATGGCGCCGACGCCACCGTCGCCCGGGCCGCCGACCTGATCCGGAGCATGCTGGACGCCGACGCCGAGGTGCGCTT
>JAHUZY010000260.1 GCA_019264505.1 Phenylobacterium sp.
CCATGGTCGATTTCGGCAGCCGGGCCCCAGTCCTTGCCCTTGTCGAGGCCTTCGCCGCCCTAGGGGTCAGCGTCGATGAGGCTGAGGCCCGCCGCGACATGGGACGGGCAAAGGCGGACCACGTCCGCGCCATGTTCGAACAGCCGAGGATCGCCGCAGCCTGGAGATCGGCCCAGGGCGAAGAGCCGGACCAGGGGGCTGTCGACAGGATCATGGCCGCGCTGCAGGCGCCGATGATCCGGCTGGCCGCCGAGACCGCTCAGCTGACGCCGGGCGCGGCGGAGACGGCGGACTACCTGCGGGGCCAGGGCCTGAAGATCGCCTCCTGCACCGGCTACACCCGAGACATGATGGCCGCCATTCTTGGTCGCGCCGCGGAGCAGGGCTATGTCCCCGACCTGGTGGTGTGCGCCCATGAGACGCCAGAGGGCCGCCCCTCGCCCCTGATGATCTACAAGGCCTGCGCCGACCTTGGTGTCTGGCCTCTGTCGCGGGTGGTGAAGGTGGACGACGCCGAGGTGGGCGTCGCCGAGGGGCGCAATGCAGGGTGCTTCACCGTAGGCCTGGCGGCCTCGGGCAATATGGTCGGGCTGACGGCCGAGGCCCTTGCGGCCTTGGATCCCGCCGCGCGCACTAGGCTGGTGGCGGATGCAGGGGCGCGCCTCCGGGACGCTGGGGCCGATCTGGTGATCGACACCGTGGCCGATCTCATCCCGGCGCTCCAGGCCGAGGTCGCGCGGCGCTGGTCGCGAGTCTGAAGCCCGTCAGGCTGGCTCAACAAGGTCGATCAGCAGATCTCGGTAGGCGGGCATGGGCGCCAGCACCCGGCCCTCGACCTTTCCCAGCTCGTCGTAGCGGCGCAGCCGCAGGGCGGCGTCAAAGGCTGGCAGCGCTTCAAAGGCCGTCGCCTGGGCAGGCGTCATCGGTCCGCCCTGGAGCTTAAGGCTCTGTTGCGAGGCCGGGCTGAGCAGATCCGCATAGCCGGGGTCGCGCGCGGCGAGATAGCGTTTGGCCTCGACATGCAACCGTACGGGCTCGGTGACCTCTGGCCCAAACCCTTGGGCCAGCCAGGCCGCGCCGATCCGCTCGTGCTGGGTGTCGATCCCGCGCGTGGCGGCGTCTTCGCCGTGCTTCTGCAGCAGATGGCCGATGTCGTGTAGCAGGGCCGCGGCGACCAGGGCATCGGCCTGGCCGTCGCTTCTGGCGTGATGCGCCGTCTGCAGTGCGTGGTCCAACTGGGTCACCGCCTCGCCATAGTGCTCTCCGCCCAGGCGATCAAAGAGGGTGAGGATCGAGTCAATGAAGGCGGCGGGTGAGGCGATGGCGGCCATGCGTACTCCCAGGCTGGACGATTGGACTATACCAAATGGCCCCGCCTAGCCCAGAGCTTAAGCGGGGCGAGGCGGGGCCAGTCGGCTAGCGCGGGGAGAGCCGGTTGGGGTCGATGAACTGCCGCGGGATTCCGGGGCCCTCGAAATAGGCGCCCAGCCAGGCTCCGCCGCCGCCGTTGAACCACTCCACCCGGATGAGATGCAGACCCGGTTCAAGGTTGGCCGACCCTTGCGCGGCGATCACGCCGTGATCCCCGTCATTATCGACCACCGTCCTGTCGCCGATATAGAGCTTGCTGCCGTCGTCAGAGGCCAGGGTGAAGCTGTAGATCCCGGCGGCGTCAATCCGCAGAAGGCCTTCGAACACCACAGCGACATCGTCTTCACGCGGGAGTTTCACGTCCTTCAGAGACACCTCGTAGGTCGCGCCGGACGAGGCTGGCTCCAGGCGCGTGAAGTCGGGCAGCCGCACTGAACCGTCAGGGAGCAGATAGGTCTTATAGGTCACGCCGCGGGGCTCCGAAGCGTTGAGATTGAGGATGCGGAACTGGGCGCTCGCCGGAACACTGGCGGGCTGGCCATCGATGAACAGGGTGGCCCGAACCAGGGTGTTGCGGCTGATCTCCACCGGGCCGGCATAGAGGGGGGAGGCGCCCGTGGGGGTGGCGCCATCGAGGGTATAGCGGACCTCTCCGATTGCATTGGGGTTCTGGATGGTCATCTGGGCGGTCTGATTGATGAAAAGCCCGCCCGCGGGATCATTGCCCTGGCCGGCAGGCTCGATCACCGGCGAGGCGAACAGGCTGCTGGCGCGATAGGTCAGTCTTGGCGACGCCTCACCCGTGAGGGCCGACCTTATGGGACGGCCCAGCCAGGCATAGGGGAGGTCCGCCCCCAGCAGCCAGGCGGCGGTGGCCGGGGTGTCGAAGGTGTTGATTGGCAGATCGAGCGCCTGGCCGGCCTTGACGCCCTTTCCATAGAGGATCCAGGGAATCTCCAGTTCGGCCAGGCTGTCGCCGCCATGCCCCTTGCCGACGCCCCCATGGTCAGAGGTCACGATGAAGACGGTTTCGTCGAGGATCCCCGCCTCGGCCGCGGCCTGGCGAATTTGCGCGATCAGTTCGTCGGCCTTGGTCACGGAGGCATAGTACTTCGCCGTGCCGTGGCCATAGGCGTGTCCGGCGTGATCCACGTGATCGAGATGCACAAAAAGGAAGGCCGGGCGCTTGGCCTTGATGTAGCTCACCGCCAGGGCGGTGGTTTCATCCTCGTCCGCGCCATTGGCGTCGTAGTCCACAAACCGGTGGTCGTAGAGGTTGCCGAAGCCACCCCAGTGATAGATGGACCCGACCTCCCAGTCCGGATGCTGGTCGTGGAGCACCTGGAAAATGGAGGGGAAGAACCCGCCCGAGCCAATGACCGAGGCGGGCAGGCCGAACTCGCCGACCCGCCAGTCATTGGTGATGACCCCGTGCTGTTCTGGCCCGACGCCGCCGATCATCGACGCCCAGTTGGCGCTGCTGCTGGTGGGCAGCACGCCGCGGGCGTGCAGGCTCCAGGCGCCCTTCGCCATCATGTGGTCAAGGGTTGGGGTCTCGGCCTTCCTCACCCCGTCGGGGCTCAGGCCATCGACGCCGATGATGATCACGTGGTTCGCCCGACGGGGGGACGTGGCCGCGGCGTCGGCGGCCTGAGCACGGGTTGAGGCCGGGCTGCTGAAACCGGCCAGGCCGGCGGCCAGGGCGAGGAGCAGCGACAGGCTCCGGATCGAGTTCTTCACGACACGCTCCATGGGTCTCTAGGTCGTCGGGAGGGCTCAATCCCGTCCAGGGTGAGTCAGCAGTCAGGTCGATCGGGGAGGGATCGATCGGGGGTTCCTGGGAGGATGAGACCATCTCTGGTATGGACCAAATCTCTAGGCGCCTTGAGCGACGGTTTCATGAAAAGGTGGGGCCTCGGCGTCGCGCCTTGACGGGGGGCGTCCGAGGTCGGATCAGAGAACCCGGTTCACATCCAGGATGAGAATGGCGAGCAACGCCCCCGCATCGAGATCCGATGGCCTGCACTATCTCAGCCTGCGTGACGCCATCGCCGCGCGCATCACCGCAGGCGACCTGAAGCCGGGCGACAAGCTGCCGTCCGAACGCCGGCTGCAGGAGGATCTGGGCGTCGCACGTGGGACCGTGCGCGAGGGCTTGTTCCAACTGGAAGCGGAGGGCGTCATCTATCGCCGCGACCGCAGCGGCTGGTACGTCTCGCCGCCGCCTGTGGTCTATGATCCCACCCGTTGGGAGGGCTTTATGTCCTATGTGGAGGCGCAGGGACGCATTCCGGCGACCGAAACCATCTCCGCCAACGCTGTGGCCGCCGACCCCTTGCTGGCCGACGTGTTTTCGCGTCCTCCGGGCTCGCCCCTCTATGTGATCCGGCGGCGGCGCTATGTGGATGGGCGGGCGGTGCTCGTGGAGCGGCTGGTGGTCGACGCCGCCCTGGCGCCTGACCTGCTGCGGTTTTCCTTCGACCAATCCCTGACCAGCATCCTGAAAACCGAGTACGGGATCACCGTCGCCCGCAATCAAGTCAGCATGCAGCCCTGCGCTCTTACCGGTTTCGAAGCCGAAGCCCTTCGGGTCAAGTCGGGGCTGCCAGGGCTGGCCCTTCAACGCCGCAGCTATGACGCCCAGGGCCGGATGGTGGAATATGACCATGAGCACTGGCGCCATGACGCCGTGAGGATCAGCGTCGACACCCGGGTTCGCTAGGCGCGTGCGGATCAGGCCCAGCGCAGGGCGCCCGGCCCGCCGCCAGCCGGGTCCGAGAGTGAGGCCTGGCCGTCCTCTATGTGGCCGGCCAGCCGCCAGATCTGCCCGTCGGCCTCACATTTGAGATCATACCAGCCATAGCTGCCCGCAAGGTCGAGCGGGATCTCGCGGCTCTCGCCAGCGTCGAGCGTCGCCACCTGGGCTGGCGCGCCATAGGCCTGGTCGCTGATGGCTATGGCGAGGGAGGCCCTCTGCAGGTTTTCGAGCCGCAAGCGGGCCCCGCCGTCCACCATATCAACGCCGACGGAGAAGGCCCGGCCTGCGCCGACCAGGCGTCGGTGAAACCGGTTGGGCCCGAGGACGAACAGGTCCGCCGTCGCCCCCGATCCCGGAAGCCGATGGGGCAGCGCCTGTCCGGCCCCGACCGTGTAGCGGCTCGGGACCTGATCAAGGTCGGCCATGCCCCAGACATGGAAGACAGCCGCCCGCTCGGCCGAACGATTGGTGAGCCAGAGGGACGTTCCGCCTTCCTCGAGGCGCAGGCCGGCGTCGAGGTGGTAGGGGGTTGGTCGTCGCCTCCGGACCCCGACTTCCTGCACCGGCGCTTCGAGCTCGGCGGGAATGGGCGGCCAGACCTCTTCCAGATCGGCGGCGCGTCCTGACAGGGCTGCGGTGGCGGGCAGGGCGGCCATGAAGTCGATCGTGTCAGGCGCGCGGAAGTCGAAGCACGAGGTCAGGTCCCCGCAGACGGCCCGTCGCCAGGCGCTGATGTTCGGCTCTTGCACGCCGAAGCGGGCCTCGAGGAAGCGAAGGATGCTGGTGTGATCGAACACCTCCGACGCCACATGGCCGCCGCGGCTCCAGGGGGAGATCACATACATGGGCACCCGCATACCTAGCCCGTAGGGCCGCCCGAGAAAGGCCTCGTCTGCCGATCCCTGGCCAATGAGGTGGTACTCGTCGTCCGCTGGGATGGTGGACGCTCCCAGGGTGCGGCCCGCCACCCGGGTGGGCGGTGCGGGTGGCGGCACGTGGTCGAAAAAGCCGTCGTTCTCATCGAAATTGATGAGCAGTACGGTGCGAGACCAGACCTCCGGATTGGCGGTCAGCGCGTCCAGCACCTGGGCCGCATAGTCCGCGCCCTGCAGCGGGCTTGACACGCTCGGATGCTCCGACATGGCCGCTGGCGCAATGATCCAGGAGACCTGCGGCAGGCGGTCGGCCAATACATCCTGTTTCAGATCGTCAAGGCGGCGGGTGGTCATGGTGCGGCGGGTCAACAACGCGCCGGCGCCGGCGGTCATGCCGTGGGCGCGGCGGTAGGACTGGAACCCGACGAGGGGGTTGTCGGTGAAGTTGTCGGCCATGTCCTGGTAGATCTGGAAGCTGACCCCCGCGGCCATCAGGCGCTCAGGATAGGTCGCCCACAGATAGCCCCCGTGGCCGAGGGGATCGCCCTCAAGGGTGTCATAGCCGTTGTTGATGGCCGGGCCGTTGGCGCGACCCTGCGGGTCGTGGGTCCCGCTCCAAATGTAGAGCCGGTTGGGGTTGGTGCTGGTGTGCAGGGCGCAGTGATAGGCGTCACACAGGGTGAAGGCCTCGGCCAGGGCGTACTGGAAGGGCAGATCCTCGCGGGTGAAATGGGCCATGGCCTGGTTCTGCTTGAACTGCGGCCATTGCCCCATGCGGCCATTGTCCCAGGCGGCCTGTCCGTCGGCGAAGCCATGCGGCGTGCCCTGCGGGCGGTAGAGCCGGAAGTCTTCGGAGGTGTTGAGCCGGAACGGCGTGATCAGTGAAGGCGCACCCTCGGCCTCATCGGCGGGCTGGATGAGGACAGTCCGTTCCGGGGCGTCGGGCAGCGGCGGCGCTGGAGCGGCGAAGCGGTCGCCCAGGCCCGTCACGCCGCGCATCGTGCCGAAATAGTGGTCGAAGGAGCGGTTCTCCTGGGTGAGGATCACCACATGGGCCACGTCCATCAGAGTTCCGGTCCGCCGATGGGGCGGAATGTTCAGGGCCCGGGCGATGGCCGGCGTGAACGCGGCGGGGCCCCCCCCCCGC
>JAHUZY010000086.1 GCA_019264505.1 Phenylobacterium sp.
GAGTTGGATCTCGGCGCCGTCCTTGTCGTGCAGGCCAAAGCGATCGACCATGGTGGCGCTGGCGGCGTTGAGGCCGACCACATCGACCCTTGTCCCCTCGCGACGGAACTTGAGCACGGCCCGGTCCAGGGCGCCCACGGCGGAGATGTCCCAGAAGTGCGCCTGGGACACATCGATCACCACGTGCTCGATCACCTCCTTGAAGTCGAAGGCGGCCGAGAAGGTGTCGGCCGAGGCGAAAAAGATCTGGCCCTGAACATCATAGGTCCGGGTGCGGCCATCGTCGCTGAGCGCGCTGCGCACCGCCACGATGCGGGCGACCTTGCGGGCGAAGAAGACCCCGCTGAGCAGCACCCCCACCAGCACGCCGCGGGCCAGGTCATGGGTGGCCACCACCACGGCCACTGTCGAGACCATGACGACGGACGAGGACCAGGGATGGGTGCGCAGGTTGCGGATCGAACTCCAGCTGAAGGTGCCAACGGAGACCATGATCATCACCGCCACCAGGGCGGCCATGGGGATTTGCGCCACCCAGGGCCCAAGCACCACGATGAGGAACAGCAGGAAGGACCCCGCCACCAGGGCTGAGAGCCGGCCGCGGCCGCCGGATTTCACATTGATCACCGACTGCCCGATCATGGCGCAGCCGCCCATGCCCCCCAGGAAGCCGGTGGCGACATTGGCGATCCCCTGGCCGCGGCACTCCCGGTTCTTGTCGGAACCCGTATCGGTCAGGTCATCGATGATCGTGGCGGTCAGCAGGCTTTCCAGCAGGCCGACCACAGCCATGGTCGCCGCATAGGGGAAAATGATCTGCAGGGTCTCCAAGGTCAGGGGGACCTGCGGGAAGTGGAAGAACGGAACGCCGGTGGGCAGTTCCCCCAGATCGCCGACCCGGCGGACGTCCAGGCCCATATAGATGGCCAGGCCCGACAGCAGGACGATGGCCACCAGGGGCGAGGGGATGACCCGCGTCAGACGGGGGAAGAGGTAGATGATCCCCAGGCCGGCGGCGACCATGGCGTAGGTCTGCCAGCCCATCCCGATCAGCTCGGGCAGCTGGGCCATGAAGATCAGGATGGCGAGCGCATTGACGAAGCCGGTGATCACCGAGCGCGAGACATAGCGCATCAGACCGCCCAGCCGGGCGAGGCCGGCGCCGATCTGGAAAATCCCCATCAGCACCGTGGCCGCGAACAGGTATTCCACTCCGTGGTTGCGGACCAGGTCGCCCACCAGCAGGGCGATGGCCGCCGTAGCCGCCGAGATCATGCCCGGCCGCCCGCCGGTGAAGGCGATGATCACCGCGATGGAGAAGGAGGCGTAGAGGCCGACCCGGGGGTCGACGCCGGCGATCACCGAAAAGCCGATAGCCTCCGGAATCAGCGCCAGGGCCACGACGATGCCGGCAAGGACGTCGCCGCGCACATTGGAGAGCCAATCGCGCCGCAGATTAGCGAGCAGGTTCATATGTTCGGTTTTTCGGTCGCTGATCAGGCCCGGCGCGGCAGCAGCGTCAGGGGGCCGTGCGTTGTCCGGGGGATAGGCGCCCGGCCGAGCCACCCGGCAAGCCGGGTCCGTCGATGGGGGCGGCTATGCCTTAGCGAGGCGAAGAAGGCAACCCGCCGACGCCTTCGCCAGACCGGCGCCCCGGAAAAGGCGAAGGCCCGCAGCGTTAACTGCGGGCCTCCATGGTGGAGCTAAGCGGAGTCGAACCGCTGACCTCTTGAATGCCATTCAAGCGCTCTACCAGCTGAGCTATAGCCCCAGGTCCTGGGTTCTTCGGGCGGGCTTGCCCTCCCGAAGAGGCGCGGAACCTAGTCAAAGGTCTGGCGGCGATCAAGCACCATTTTCAGGGCTTGTCGCCGGGACCTCAATCTTCGTCCGGTTCGGGGATTCCCTCGATGTCGGCGTCGTCGAAATCCTCGTCCTCTTCCTCGAGGAAGGGCACGGCTTCGTCGTCGTCGTCCTCCAGGTCGTCTTCATCGCTGAAGCCGGCCAGATCGGCGTCGGGAGACTTCTTCTTGGCGACCCGTTCGACGGGCTCGGCGTCCTCGTCCTCATCGTCTTCGACGGCGGGGTCTTCGATTTCGTCGATTTCCGGCGCGCCGAGATCTTCTTCCTCGTCCTCGTCGTCGTCGCTGCGGGCCTTGACCTGATCTTCGGCCTCGGCTGCGGGCTCAGGCGCCGGCGCGCGACCGCGGACCCGGCGGTTCTTGACCGCCTCATCCGGATCAAATTCGGTATGGCACTTGGGGCACACAGCCGGCCGCTTGGTCAGGTCGTAGAACTTGGCCTGGCAGTTTGGGCAGACCTGCTTGGCGCCCAACTCTGGATTTGCCACGTGGGCGATCCCCTAAAGAGCGGTTTGACAGAAGCCGGCTCCCTTGCCACGGGCCAGGGCGGCTGTCAAAAGCAAAGCCCCACGGACAAACCCAAGGCCTTGAGGAGGCGTCCATTTCCATCACGGCGGCTGGACTGACCGCGACCCGCGGCGGCCCGCTGCGGGGCCGTGTGCGCGCTCCCGGCGACAAGTCCATTTCCCATCGCGCTCTCATCCTGGGCGCCATGGCCAGCGGAACCACAGAAATCACCGGCCTGCTCGAGGGCGAAGACGTCAAACGCACAGCGGGCGCCATGGCCGCCTTCGGCGCGCGGGTCGAACGCCTGGGCGAAGGTCGCTGGCGCGTCGAAGGTCGGGGCGGCTTCTCCGAGCCCCTCGACGTGATCGATTGCGGCAACGCCGGCACCGGCGTGCGGCTGATCATGGGGGCGGCGGCGGGGTTTGACCTCAGCGCCACCTTCACCGGCGACGCCTCCCTGCGCGGCCGGCCCATGAACCGGGTGCTCAAGCCCCTGGGCGAGATGGGGGCGAGCTGGATCGCCCGGTCCGGCGGTCGGCTGCCGCTCACCCTGCGCGGCGGCGGCCTGAAGCACACGGCCTATCGCCTGCCTGAGCCCTCGGCCCAGGTGAAGTCCGCGGTCCTGCTGGCTGGGCTGCATGCGCAGGGCGGGGCCGAGGTGATCGAGCCCGAGGCCACCCGCGACCACACCGAACGCATGCTGCGGGCCTTCGGGGCGCAGGTCGAGATTACGCCCATGGCCGACGGCGCCCGGCGCATCATCGTGCCCGGCGGTCAGGCGCTCAGCGGAACAGAGGTGGTGGTGCCGGGCGATCCGTCCTCGGCCGCCTTCCCGCTGGTGGCGGCCCTGATCACCCCGGGCTCGGAGGTGACGGTGGAGGGCGTGCTGCTCAACCCCCTGCGCGCGGCCCTGTTCACGACGCTGCAGGAGATGGGCGCCGACCTGGTCATCACCAACGTCCGCGAGGAGGGCGGCGACCGGGTAGGGGACGTCACGGCGCGACACTCGGCCCTGCGC
The DNA here is from genome assembly GCA_019264505.1 of Phenylobacterium sp. GTDB lineage: Bacteria > Pseudomonadota > Alphaproteobacteria > Caulobacterales > Caulobacteraceae > Phenylobacterium. Next base: position 3,385 of record JAHUZY010000086.1, read on the forward strand.
GGCGTCGTGGCGCCGCCGGAGCGGGCGGCGGCCATGATCGATGAGTATCCCAT
>JAHUZY010000181.1 GCA_019264505.1 Phenylobacterium sp.
GAGCGGGGCTTAGCCGCGCTTGTCGACCGAGGTGTAGTCCCGCTGAGCCGCGCCGGTATAGATCTGGCGCGGACGCCCGATCTTCTGCGACGGATCCTCGACCATTTCCTTCCACTGGGCGATCCAGCCGACGGTCCGCGCGAGCGCGAACAGCACGGTGAACATTTCCGGCGGGAAGCCGAGCGCCCGCAGGGTGATGCCCGAATAGAAGTCCACGTTCGGATAGAGCTTGCGCTCGACGAAGTAGGGGTCGCTGAGCGCGATCTTCTCGAGCTCCATGGCCACCTTCAGCAGCGGGTCGTCGGTGTTGCCGACCTCGGCCAGCACTTCATGGCAGGTCGCCTGCATGACCTTGGCGCGCGGGTCGTAGTTCTTATAGACCCGGTGGCCGAAGCCCATCAGCCGGTAGCGGCGATCCTTCACGCCCTGGACGTATTCGGGGATGTTCTCCACCGAACCGATCTCGGCCAGCATGTTGAGCGCCTCTTCGTTGGCGCCCCCATGGCTGGGACCCCACAGGCAGGCGATGCCGGCGGCGATGCAGGCGAACGGATTGGCGCCCGACGAACCGGCGAGACGGACGGTCGAGGTGGACGCGTTCTGCTCGTGATCGGCGTGCAGGATGAAGATGCGGTCCATGGCCCGGGTCAGGACCGGGTTGGGCTTCCAGTCCTCGGCCGGGACCGAGAAGCACATCCGCAGGAAGTTCTCGGCATAGGACTCATCGTTGCGCGGATGCACGAACGGCTGGCCCTTGGAGTATTTGAAGGCCCGCGCGGCGATCGTCGGCATCTTGGCGATCATGCGGTGAGCCGAGATCATCCGCTGCTGCGGATCATCGATATTGGTGCTGTCGTGATAGAAGGCCGACAGGGCGCCGACCGCGCCGACCATGATGGCCATCGGGTGGGCGTCGCGACGGAAGCCCGCGAAGAACCGGTCGAACTGCTCGTGCAACATCGTGTGGTAGGTGATGTTGTGGTCGAACTCGGCGAACTGGCTCGCCGTGGGCAGTTCGCCGTGCAGCAGCAGGTAGCAGACTTCCAGGAAGCTCGACTTCTCGGCCAGCTGGTCGATCGGGTAGCCCCGATGCAGCAGGATGCCGGCGTCACCGTCGATATAGGTGATCTTGCTCTCGCAGCTGGCCGTCGACGTAAACCCCGGATCGTAGGTGAAGACATCGGCCTCGGCGTAGAGTTTGCGCACGTCGACCACGTCCGGACCCGTCGTACCCTTCAAGATGGGTAGTTCGACGGATTTGGCGCCGATGCTGATCTTCGCCGTATCGCCCATGCCATCCCCTTTCAATGAGTAGGAAATAAAACGTCTGTTCGCTTGGCCTTATAACGGTTTACGCAGCGGGCGAAAGCGCGTCGTGGAGGCGCCCCAGGCTTTCCTCTTTCCCGAGCGCCGTCAGGGCGCCGGCGAGGTCGGGGGCGGAGGCCACGCCGGCCAGGCAGACACGCAGGGCGGGACCGAACTTGCCGATGCCGATCGCCTCCGATTCCGCAAAGGCGCGGATCTCGGCCTCAAGGCTTGGGACGTCCCAGGCCTGAGCCTCAGCCAGCCGATCCCGCAGCCGGCCCAACCGTCCACGGGTCTCCTCGTTGAGCAGGCTGGCGGCCTTCTCCGGCATGTCCAGCGGCCGCTGCGCCAGGACGAACACCGTCGAATCTGCCAGGTCCAGCAAGGTCTTGGCGCCGTCGCGGACCAGCGGGATGGCCCGCTCGAGCACTGGCCGGAGGTCCGCCGGGACCTTGAGATCGCGGCTTTCGTGGATGCCCGTCACCAGATCGGCGAGGCGCCCAATCTCGGCCTGGCGGATATAATGGTTGTTGATGTGGTTGAGTTTGGCCCAGTCGAGACGGGCAGGCGCGCTCACCACATCGACGATGTCGAACCAGCTGATCGCTTGGTCGTCGGTGAAGATCTCATCATCCCCGTGGCCCCAGCCCAGGCGCGCCAGATAGTTGCGCATGGCCTCGGGCAGGTAACCCATGGAGTCGAACTCGCTGACCGCCTGGGCGCCGTGACGTTTTGAGAGCTTGGCGCCGTCGGGGCCGTGGATCAGCGGCAGGTGCGCCCAGACCGGAACCTCCCAGCCGAGCGCCTTGTAGATCAGGGTCTGGCGGGCGGCGTTGTTGAGATGGTCGTCGCCGCGAATCACATGGGTCACGCCCATGTCGTGGTCATCGACGACCACAGCCAAATTGTAGGTGGGCGAGCCATCGGTGCGCAGCAGGATCAGGTCATCCAGATCCTTGTTCTGGAAGCGGATGTCGCCCTTCACCTTGTCAGCGACCACCGTGTCGCCGGTCAGCGGACTCTTCAGGCGCACCACGAAAGGCCGGTCAGGGGCGTCATTGGGCGTGATGTCGCGCCAGGGAGAACGAACGACTCGGCCCTCGGCCCGGGCGGTCTCGCGCTCAGCCTCAAGCTCTTCTGGGGTCATATAGTCGCGATAGGCCTCGCCCCGGGCCAACAGGTCGTCCACAGCAGCCCGGTGACGGTCCGCGCGGGCGGCCTGGAAGACCGGCGGCTCGTCGGCCTCCAGGCCCAGCCACTTCATGCCTTCGAAGATGACCTCGACGGCGGCCTGGGTGGAGCGCTCCCGGTCAGTGTCCTCAACGCGCAGCAGGAACTTTCCGCCGGTGTGGCGCGCATAAAGCCAGTTGAAAAGCGCCGTCCGGGCCGTGCCTATGTGCATGGAGCCGGTGGGGGAAGGGGCGATCCGGGTGACGACGGGACGGTCGGGCATCGAGGTCGGGGGTTCTGAGGTGTCGCAGGCCGGCGGGATCGCCGGGCGATGGGGCCGGCGTCTTAGCACGCGCCTGTCCAGCCCTCCTAGTGTGCGGGACCTTCTCAGCGCCCTCGGACGCCAGATGGTCGACCAGGCCGATCGCTGGAGCCTGTGGACGCCGGTGGCGTTCGGCATTGGCTGCGCCATCTATTTCGCCCTGGGCCGTGAGCCGTTGACCTGGGTCGCCTTCGGCGCCCTGGGGTTGGCGATCGCGCTGTTGGTGGCGGCGCGGCGGTCGCCCGTTCGACGGGAGACAGCGCTCGTGCTGATTCTCGCCGCCTTCGCCCTGGCTGGGTTCGCCACGGCCAAGCTGCGCACGCAGGCGGTGGCGGGACCTGTCGCCCCGGCCCTGAACGGTCCGGCCCACGTCGAGGGGTGGGTGGTCGATGTCGCCAGTCCAGGTCAGAGCGGCGGCAGTCGCATTATCATCGCCCCGACGCACATTGAGGGGCTGGCGCCTGAGGCCACCCCCACGCGACTGCGGCTGACCCTTCGTGACGTCGTTCCGCCGGCGCCCGGCACGGCGGTGCGCGTGCTGGCCCTGGTGAACCCGCCCCCACCGCCGGCGAGCCCGGGGGGTTACGACTTCGCCCGCGACGCCTTCTACGAGAGCATAGGCGGCGTCGGCTTTGCGTTGACGCCGCCACAGGGTCTCACCCTCGCGCCCCCGCCGCCCCGGTTGATGCTGGACATGCAGATCAACGCCGCGCGCTGGCGTCTGGCTCAGCAGATCGTGGCGAGCATGGGGGCGGAGACCGGTGGCCTGGCCGCGGCCATGGTGATGGGCAATCAGGCGTTTATTCCGCCCGAGCAGATGGAGCACATGCGGGCCTCCGGCCTCGCCCACCTGATCTCCATTTCTGGGCTGCACATGGCGATCGTCGGCGGCTTCG
>JAHUZY010000112.1 GCA_019264505.1 Phenylobacterium sp.
CTCCAGTGTGCATGGACCCTCGGGTCAAGCCCGAGGGTGACGAGAGAGGGCTTGGCTGCAAACCAAAAAAGGGGGCCAGCGGCCCCCTTTCCTTACGTGTTCATCGACTGGAAGAAGTCGTCGTTGTTTTTGGCGTTGCGCAGCTTGTCGAGCAGGAACTCGATGGCGTCCTGCGCCCCCATGGGGTTCAGGATTCGGCGCAGCACATAGGTCTTCTGCAACTGGTCCTTCGGGGTGATCAGCTCTTCCTTCCGGGTGCCGGACTTCAGCACATCGATGGCCGGGAAGATGCGCTTGTCGGCGACCTTGCGGTCGAGGACGATTTCCGAGTTACCGGTGCCCTTGAACTCTTCGAAGATGACTTCGTCCATCCGGCTGCCGGTGTCGATCAGGGCGGTGGCGATGATGGAGAGCGAGCCGCCCTCCTCCACATTCCGCGCGGCGCCGAAGAAGCGCTTGGGCCGCTGCAGGGCGTTGGCGTCCACGCCACCGGTCAGCACCTTGCCCGAGGACGGCACCACGGTGTTGTAGGCGCGGCCCAGGCGGGTCACGGAGTCCAGCAGGATGACCACGTCGCGCTTGTGCTCCACCAGGCGCTTGGCCTTTTCGATGACCATCTCGGCGACCTGCACGTGGCGGGTGGCCGGCTCGTCGAAGGTCGACGCGATGACCTCGCCGCGCACCGTGCGCTGCATGTCGGTCACTTCTTCCGGCCGCTCATCGATCAGCAGGACGATGAGATAGACCTCGGGGTGGTTGGCCTCGATGGACTTGGCGATGTTCTGCAGCATCACCGTCTTACCCACCCGCGGCGGGGCGACGATCAGGCAGCGCTGGCCCTTGCCCAGGGGGGCGACAATGTCGATCACCCGGCCCGAACGGTCCTTCAGGGTCGGGTCATCGATCTCCATGCGCAGGCGCTCTTCGGGATAGAGCGGCGTCAGGTTGTCGAAGTGGACCTTGTGGCGGACGTTTTCAGGGTCTTCGAAATTGATCTGGTCGACCTTGACCAGGGCGAAGTAACGCTCGCCTTCCCGCGGGGCGCGGATGGCGCCGACCACGGAATCGCCGGTCCGCAGACCAAACTTCCGGATCTGGGAGGGGCTCACATAGATGTCGTCGGGACCGGGCAGATAGTTGGCCTCGGGGCTGCGCAGGAAGCCGAAGCCGTCGGGCAGGACCTCCATGGTGCCGGAGCCTGAGATCTCCACGCCTTCTTCGGCGAGGGTCTTCAGGATGCCGAACATCATGTCCTGTTTGCGCATCGAGTTGGCGTTCTCGATGTCCATCTGCTCGGCGAAGGCCAGCAGGTCGGAGGAGGATTTCTCCTTCAACTCCTGAAGCGACATCTTGGTCAGGCCCATGGCGGCGATCGCCTGGGAGGCCAGGGACGGCTCGTCCAGGTCGTTGTCGGCGCCCCCGTCCTCGTCGGTCTGGGTTTCGAGGACCTGGGTTTCGGTGTCTTCGCTCATGATGGTCTTTAAAGGCTCTAATGGAAATTATCGGTCCGCCGGCCGGCCAGACGGAGTCCGGGCGGGCGGGGACGAGAGGTGGGGCGCTGTCTTGGGCGGCGCCGGCTATGTTGTCTCGAGGACCGGGCCGTCGGCGGTAAACGCGCGGCGCCGGGAAAAGGCGGGGCGCGGGATGGCTCCCGCGTCCCTAGCCAAAACCACAGGCGGGGGCCTGCGGTCAATAGCCGTCTCCAGATCAGATGGGTCTAGCGCCCGCCGAATTCCAGGGTGACGGCCAGGACGGCGACGATGGCGATCAGGAAGGGGATCTCGTTGGTGGCCCGCCAGAACTTGGCCGAGCGCGGCCGTTCGCCGGCTGCGATCTTCTTCCGGGCGCCGGCCAGCATGCCGTGCCAGCCGGACAGGAAGATCACCAGGGCCAGCTTCAGCATCATCCAGTGCTGCAGCAGGAAGGCCCAGCCCTGACCCATGGCGTGCACGTGGTACATGATCAGGCTGAGGCCCAGGATCCAGGTCAGCACCATGGAGGGGTTGATGATGATCTTGAGGAGCTTGGCCTCCCACACCTTGAAGTGGGCGTCGAACTCGCTGCCGGGGGGCGCGGTCTCGGTGTGGTAGGCGTAGAGCCTCGGCAGATACATCATGCCGGCCATCCAGGCGATGACCGCGATGATGTGCAGGCCCCGAAGCAGATCAAACCAGTTCATGCCGCCCTCCCCGTCTTGCAGGCGCATTTCCCATAGGCGGCCGGACAGGTCCAGCCGCCCGCCGGCGCCACGGCGGCCCCGCTGTCCAGGGCGTCCAGAACCATGGCCTTCAGCCCGTCGATAAAGTCAGGCGTCACCCCCAGGGCCGGAACCCGCAGATAGGGCGCGCAGCCGATCTCATGGGCGATCTCGGCATATTCGTGATCCAGCTCCACCAGGGTCTCCACATGTTCGGAGACGAAGGCGATGGGGGTCAGCAGCACGCCGCGCCCATCGGCCTTGGCCTTGCGGATGGCGTCCTCGGTGGAAGGGCCAATCCAGGCCAGAGGCCCCACTTTGCTCTGGTAGCAGACCTGCCAGTCCGGCAGGTCGGGCAGCAGGGCCGCCACAGCCGCAGCCGTGGCCTCCACCTGGGCCTGGTAGGGATCGCCGTCCTTGATCACCTTCTCCGGCAGGCCGTGGGCCGAGAACAAAAGGCGTACATTATCGGGCCGGCCGGCGGCCTCCCAGGTCTCGGCGATTTTGGCCGCGTGGGCGGCGACCAGCTTCGCCTCCGTGGGATAGCAGCAGACCGCCCGCGAGACCCCAGGACCGCGATAGACCTTGGCCCAGTCCTTCAGGGAGGAGGCCGAGGTGGTGGTGGAAAACTGCGGATAGAGGGGCAGCAGGACGATCTCGTCAGGCGCAAAGGCCGCCACCTCCGCCGCCGTCGCCTTGGCGCGGGGATTCCAGTAGCGCATGGCGATGAAGATGCGGGTCTCCAGCTCCGGCGTGGCGGTGGCCAAGGCCGCCTCAAGGGCCCGGGCCTGGGCTTGCGTCTCCGGCAGCAGGGGCGAGCCGCCCCCCATGATGGCGTAGTTGGCCTGGGCGCTCTTCTTGCGGGTCGTGGAGATCAGGGCCGCCAGGGCGTAGCGGGCCGGCGCCGGCAGGCCGATGATGGCCGGGTCGCGGAACAGGTTGAAGAGGAAGGGCTGGACGGAGTCCGGACCATCGGGGCCGCCCAGATTGAACAGGACGACCGCAAGCTTCTTCTTCATCTAGGTCCCCGTAACCCGGCGCACGGCGCGTTCGATATGTTCCACCGGGGTGTCCGGCAGAACCCCGTGGCCCAGGTTGAAGATATAGGGGCCCTTGCCCCACTGTTCGATCAGGGCGTCGATGCGGGCGTCCATGGCCGGTCCGCCTGCCCGCAGCAGCAGATTGTCGAGCGCGCCCTGGATCGCCTTGCCGCCGGCCTGGATCTTCTGGCCCTGGGCGGCGCTGGCCTGGGTGTCCAGGGCCACAGCCTGAACCGGAACCTTGGCCGCGTAATTGTCCACCAGGGCGCCGGCCCCGCGGGGGAAGCCGATGAAGGGGGTGTCGATGCCGGCGGCGCGCACCTTCTCGATGATCGCCGCATGAGGCCGGATGACGATCCGTTCGAAGACGTCCTCGGCCAGGCCCTCGGCCCAGCTCTCGAACAGCTTCAGCGCCTGGGCGCCGGCCTTGGCCTGCATGACCAGATAGCGGGCGGTCGACTCCACCAGGATGTCCAGCAGCCGGTCCAGATTCTCAGGGTGCTGATAGGCGTAGGTCCGGGCGCCGGAACGGTCCGAGCCGCGGCCCTCGATCATATAGGTGGCCACGGTCCAGGGCGCCCCGGCGAACCCGATCAGGGCTCGCTCCGGCTCCAGTTCGGCGCGCACCCGGGTCAGGGTTTCCCCGATCTCGGAAAGCCTGCCGGTCGAGGCCTCGATCTCGGCCTCCATGGTTGAAAGCGCCGGCAGTTCGCCGAGCCTTGGCCCCTCGCCCGTTTCGAACCACACCTTCTGACCCAGCGCCTTGGGCAGCAGCAGGATGTCGGCGAAGACAATGGCCGCATCCAGCGGAAAGCGCCGCATGGGCTGCAGGGTCGCCTCGGCCGCCATCTGCGGATTGTGACAAAAGGCGATGAAGTCCGGCGCCTTGGTCCGCAGCTCACGGTACTCCGGCAGGGACCGGCCCGCCTGGCGCATGAACCAGACCGGGGGACGCTCGAGGGTTTCGCCGGCCAGGGCGCGGAGGAGGCGGGGTTTTGAAGGTTCGCTCATGCCAAGCCTTAAAGCGGCTCTGGGGGCCAGGCTCAAGTCTCCTGGTGAGAGGGTCAGGGCCGCTTGTCCCGTCGCCCGCCCTTCTTCCTGAAAGAAAGAGATTGTTTGGAAAGAGGAGGTGGTAGGGCCGGTCAGACCCGGGGATAAGCCCGCTCGCGCCCAGCCATACCGAGGGAACCCACAGCTCGCCCCCGATCTGTCCCAAGGCCTCGCAGGGCTCTGTGAGTCCCGGGCATAAGGCCAAGGTCGGGGCGCAAACCTTAACAAAACCTTAAGGACCGTTCGCACGCGGGCTGAGGATGAGCCGCGCTCCGCATGCGCCCCTGTGTTTACCTTTCGTTAAGGTTTTCCCCGGCGGGTGATCCTGTGTGCGGAAACCGGTCCAGCGGCGGGTCTGTCCCGGCGCCCGGCGAAAGCGCCCGCCAGACCGGGATAAGTCGTCACCTATCCCCAAGCCTGTCCGCCTCGGTTAAGAGACTTATCGACTCTCCTGTCCCCAAGAGCATTTTGTCGCAGGCCGCCGCCCCGGTATGACCAACCCGCGCATCGCCACCTATTTCCATCTGCATCTGGTGTCGGACTCCACCGGCGAGACGCTGAACGCCATGGCCCGCGCCGTGTGCGCCCGGTTCGACGACGTCCTGCCCATCGAGCACATCTACGCCCTGGTGCGGTCCCGCCGGCAGCTGGACCGCGCCCTGGCCGATATCGAGTCCGCCCCGGGCCTGGTCATTCACACCATTGTCGACGCTGAACTGCGCGCGGCCCTGGAGGATGGGTGCCGGCGTCTGGAGATCGCCTGTATCGCCGCCCTCGATCCCCTGGTCTCGGCGGTGTCCCGCTATCTGGGCCTGGCCACCTCCACCCGGGTCGGCGCGCAGCACGCCCTGGACCACGAGTACTTCAACCGCATGGACGCCCTGAACTACGCCATCGGCCATGATGACGGTCAGGGGGGTCAGGATCTGGAACAGGCCGATGTGGTCCTGGTGGGCGTGTCGCGTACGTCAAAGACGCCGACCTGCATCTATCTGGCTCATCGCGGGGTTCGGGCGGCCAATGTGCCCCTGGTCCCCTCGCGGCCCATCCCCGACAAGCTGCTGCAGCTGAAGAACACCCTGGTGGTGGGGCTGACCATTTCCCCCGACCGGCTGATCCAGATCCGGCGCAATCGCCTGCTCAGCCTCAAGGAAAACCGCACCTCGGCCTATATCGACGTGGACAATGTGCGCGAAGAGATCGTCCAGGCCCGCAGGCTCTATGAACGGCAGGGCTGGCCGGTGATCGACGTCACCCGCCGCTCGGTGGAGGAGACCGCCGCCGCGGTCATGAACCTGCTGACGTCCGGCCGTCAGGTGGACATACTGGGATGACCCGCATCATTCTCGCCTCCCAGAGCGCGGCCCGCAGCCAGCTGCTGACCGGCGCGGGCGTCGTGTTCGACAAGATCGTCTCCGGCGTCGATGAGGACCTGGTCAAGGCCCGCATCCAGGCCGAGGGCGGCAGCCCCAGAGCGGTCGCCCAGGCCCTGGCCGATATCAAGGCGGTCACCGTCTCGGACCTGCAGCCCGGTCTCGTGATCGGCGCTGATCAGACCCTGGAATTCGACGGCGTCCTCTATGACAAGGCCAGGGGCCTGGACGAGGCCCGCGCGCGACTGGTCTCTCTGCGCGGTCAGCCGCACCATCTGCATTCGGCCGTCACCCTGGCTCAGGATGGCCAGGTCCTGTGGTCGGAGACGGCCAGCGCCACCCTGACCATGCGGGACTTCTCCGAGCCCTTCCTCGACGCCTATCTTCAACAGGAGGGCGAGGCGATGCTGGGCTCAGTGGGCTGTTACCGGCTGGAAGGCCCAGGCGCCCAACTGTTCGCCCAGATCGAGGGGGACTACTTCGCCATACTCGGCCTGCCCCTGCTGGGCCTCCTCGACCAGCTGCGCCAGCGCGGCGCTCTGATCCCATGAGCCGGTCACTCACGGGGGGGGCCAAGGTCGCCGGCGTGGTCGGATCGCCGGTCCGCCATTCCCTGAGCCCCCTGATTCACAACGCCTGGATCGACGGCCTCGGCCTCGACGCCGTCTATGCGCCCTTCAGTCCGCCAGAGACGGGGTTTGAAGCCTTCGTCCAGGGTCTGCGCGGCGGCGCGATCGCCGGGCTGAACGTGACCCTGCCCTTCAAGGAACAGGCCCTGGCCCTGGCCGACGCCCCGAGCCCCGCGGCCCAGGCGGCGGGGGCGGCCAATCTTCTGCTGTTCAAGGCTGACGGCCATATCCTTGCCGACAACACCGATGGGACCGGTCTGCTGGC
>JAHUZY010000118.1 GCA_019264505.1 Phenylobacterium sp.
CGCCCGGGTGAACCAGACCAATCAGGCCGATGTCGTGGCCGATGGCGGCGGGACCTACGGCTATGTGGACGGCGCGGCGACCTTCGTCGGCGCCGCCACCGGGACCAATGTGACCAGTTCCGGCGGCTACGGCTCGGCCGAGCGCTACATCATCAACCAGACCAATTCGGCGGCCATGACCCAGGCCAGCCAGTTCACCGCGCATGGCAACGCCTATCTCAGCACCACCAGCGCCACCGCCACCGGTGACAACATCCACCTCTACAACGAGGGCGGACTGCTGGACGTGACCAGCGATCAGCACAATCAGGCCTATGTGCGGGCCCAGACCGGCGCCTCGGCCTATCAGTTCGGCTCGGCCGCCAGCATCGCCTACGGGGTGGGCAATTCTTTCCTGGCCGGCAATCTTGGGTCAGAGACGGTGATCGACGCCGTTCAGCTGAACGACGGCGGCGGGGTTGAAGTGGTCGCCGACTTCACCGGCGCAGAGGGCTATGACGCCTCGGCCAACGCCACGGCCATCGGCAATGCGGCCACAGGCTATGTATGCAGCGACTGCGACGGACGCCTGGTGGCCACCAGCCAGCAGGTCAACAACGCCGATGTGGGCGCCTCCACCTCGGTGACCGTGACTGGTTACGCCCGCTCGGCCACCGGCGTCGCCACCGCCGTCGGCAACACCGCCACCTACTATGTGAGCCGGCCCAGCGCGCACTAGTCAGAGGGCTCGCCCGGCCTTCGCCGCGCTCGCGCCTTGCCCTCGCCCCATCCGGCGGCGATGGTGAGCGCTGTTCTGGTGATCTGCGGACGTCTCAATGATCGGTTCCCCGCGAGCGGCGCTTGCGCTTATCGTCGCCCTCGCCCTTGCCGGCTTCGCCGGTGCGGCTCCCCTCAAGGCTCAGACCGCGCCGCCCTCAGGCGCTGTGGCCCAGCCTCAGGCCAGGGCCAGCCTCGAGCCGGGACAGTGGCCCCAGGCCATCGCCGACGTGGCGCCCGATCCCGAGATCCGCTTCGGGACCCTGCCCAACGGCATGCGCTACGCCATCCGACGCCAGACCATCCCCGAGGGCCAAGCGGCCCTGCGTCTGAGGATCGACGCCGGCTCCCTGATGGAGCGCGACGACCAGCAGGGGCTGGCCCACTTCCTTGAGCACATGGCCTTCAACGGCTCTGAGGCGGTGCCGGAAGGGGAGATGATCAAGATCCTGGAGCGTCTGGGCCTGGCCTTCGGCGCCGACACCAACGCCTCCACCGGATTTGATGAGACCATCTACAAGCTGGACCTGCCGCGCACCGACGCCGAGACCGTCTCCACCAGCCTGATGCTGCTGCGGGAAACGGCGATGAACCTGCTGATCGCCCAGGACGCGGTCGATCGCGAGCGGGGCATTGTTCTGTCGGAAGAACGCGCCCGCGATACCCCGCCCTACCGCCTGTACAAGAGCCGGCTGGCCTTCCTGCTCAAGGATCAGCGTCTGAATGACCGCTATCCCATCGGCGATGTGGAGGTCCTGCGCACGGCCCCGGCCTCGGCCATCCGGGACTTCTACCAGGCCTATTACCGGCCCGAGCGGACCCTGCTGGTGGCCGCTGGCGATTTCGACGTGGACGCCATGGAGGCCCAGATCATCGAGGCCTTTGGCGGCTGGACCGTCGAGGGTCCGGCCGGAGATGATCCTGATCTTGGCCAGATCCCCGCCCGTGGCCTCGAGGCCAGGGTCGCTGTGGAGCCCGGGGTGCAGGCCGCCCTCCAGATGGCCTGGGTGCGCGCGCCCGATGAGCGCCCCGACTCCCGGGCCCGCCGTCGCGGCGAGGTGGTCGAGCAGTTGGGCTTCTCCGTCCTGAACCGGCGGCTTTCGGCCCTGGCCCGGGCCTCTGATCCCCCCTTCCTGGGGGCGGGCGCCTTCGTCAATGACGAGTTCGGCGCGGCCGAGACGACCAGCATCCTGGCCAACGCTCAGCAAGGGCGCTGGCGCGAGGCGCTCAGCGCGATCGAGGCCGAACAGCGGCGGCTCCTTCAGCACGGTGTGCGCCAGGATGAGCTGGACCGGGAGATCGCCGAGTATCGCGCCCGCCTGCAGGCCAATGTGGCGGGCGCCGCCACCCGCAGGCCGTCTGCCCTGGCGCAGCAGATTCTGGGCGCCACCGCCCAGGACCAGGTGGTCACCAGTCCGGCCGACGATCTCGCCCTGTTCGACGCCGCCGTCGACGGCCTCGAGGCGTCGGCCGTGTCGCGGGTGTTGGCCGAGGCCTTCCAGGGCCAGGGTCCGCTGATCTTCCTGGCCAGTCCGACCCCTGTCGAGGGTGGCGAAGCCGCCGTGCTCGCCGCCTATGAGACCTCCCGCGCCAACCCTGTCAGCCCGCCTGAGGCCCTGGCCCAGCTGGAATGGCCCTATGCCAGCTTCGGGACGCCCGGAAAGGTCGTCGAGACCCTTGAGGTGGCCGACCTGGACACGGTCTTTATCCGCTTCGAGAACGGCGTGCGCCTGACGGTCAAGCCGACCCGCTTCCAGGACGACGAGATCCTGGTCTCGGTCAATGTGGGCGATGGCCTGCAAAGCCTGCCCGCCGACGCCCAGAGCCTGGCCTGGGCGGCTCAGGCCTTCGCCGAGGGTGGCCTTGGTCAGATCACCGCCGAAGACATGGAGCGGGTGCTGGCCTCCCGGGTCTATGGCCTGCGCCTTCGGGTGAGCGACGAGGCCTTCACCCTGTCGGGCGAGACGCGGCCGGAAGACCTGGACGTCCAGATGCAGGTCATGGGCGCCTATCTGACCGACCCGGCCTGGCGCGGCGAAGCCTTCGCCCGCATCCAGGCGGCCGGCGCCACCATCCATGAACAGTATGAGGCCACCGCCAATGGCGTGCTGTCGCGCGATCTCGCCGGACTGCTGCATGCTGGCGACCGCCGCTGGACCTTCCCCTCCAAGGAAGAGATCGCCGACGCTCGCCTTGAGGAGCTGCGGGGCCAGCTGGCCCCCCTCGCCAATTCCCCCATCGAGG
>JAHUZY010000274.1 GCA_019264505.1 Phenylobacterium sp.
GGGGGGGGCGGGGCGCTGAAGCTGGAGTTCGACCGCGACGGGGTGGTGCGGCGACGAACTCCCGTCTCGACAGGTCCGGGCGCGGGCCTGGGCGGGCCCACGCTCGATGGCCTATTCGGCGAGGCGTTCCAGCGCGTCCCAGCGCGTGACACGGAAGCGGCGGCAGCCGTCGAACTCGACGACCGAGGCGCCCTGGAGCTGGGTCAGCATCCGCGACACGGTTTCAATGGTGAGGCCCAGATAGTCAGCCATGTCCTGGCGACCCATGGGCAGGGCGACCTGCTCGGAGCGGTCACGTTGGGCGAGGTCCATGAGGAAGGAGGCGACCTTCTCGCAGGCCGTCTTGCGGCCGAGCACCAGCAGGTGCTCCTGGGTGCGTTCCAGCTCGCGACGGGTGGCCTGCCACAGGGCGCGGTCCAGATCCTCGTCGCCGGCGAAGGTCTTCACCGCCGAGCGCTTGACAACCAGCAGGGTGCAGTCGCAGAGGGCCTCGGCGGAAAAGCGGTGCAGGTCGCCGGTCTCCAGGCCCACGAGATCGCCGGGGTAATAGAAGCTGCCCACCTGGCGGCGGCCGTCGCTCAGCAGGCGGGTGGTGCGCACCGCGCCGGTGACGACGATGTAGAGAAGATCGGCCTCTTCATCCTGACAGAAGATTTCCTCGTCCTTGGCGAAGTTCATCCGAAGGCCGAGGCGTTCCATCACCTGGGCGATGGCGGGCGTGGCGAGGGGAGCGTCGGGGGCGTAGGCGAGGGTCATGGCGGAGGTCCTTGAGCCGATGACCTCATCCTGGCCCGCGCCGCCTTCGCCCAACATTCGGGTCTGCTACCTAAGTAGTTTCCCGGATTTGCGGCACGGCCGTCTTCTGACATCCGATCTGCCGGGCGTCCTTGACCCTGGTCAAGGCGAGGGGGCGACCTTCTATCTCAGTCTGGCCCGCCAGGAGCGCGCCCATGACGACCACCCGAACTGACCGCCGCAGGATCCTGCTGATCAACGGCCACCCCGATCCCCATCCCGATCGGCTCTGCTCGGCCCTCGCCACCGCCTATGGCGAAGGCGCCGAGGCCGCGGGCCACCAGGTCAGACGGATCGAGGTTGGCGGTCTGTCCCTGGCGCCCATCACCTCGCAGGCGGCGTTCCTGTCGGCGCCGACCCCCGAGGTGGCTGAGATTCAGGACGCCGTCCGCGAGGCCGATCACCTGGTGATGATCTATCCCCTGTGGCTCGGGGCGCCGCCGGCTGTGTTCAAGGCCTTCCTGGAGCAGGTCTTCCGCTACGGGCTGGCCCTGGCCGCTCCCGGCGAGGCCAAAGGGGTGAAGGGACTGCTGGGCGGCCGCTCGGCCCGGGTGGTGGTGACCATGGGGATGCCCGGCTTCATCTTCCGTCTGGTGTTCTTCTCCCACGGCCTGAAGTGCGTCAGTCGGGGCCTGCTGTGGATTTCCGGCGTGCGCCCGGTCCGCGAAATGGCCCTGGGGCCGGCGGAATCCCCGAGCCCGGCGCAACGCTTGCGGTGGATCGCCCGGATGCGTCGCCTGGGGGCGGCGGCGGCCTGAGCCTCAGAGCGGCAAGATCCGGTGGATATGACCCAGGAGAAGGTCGCCCAGCAGGGGCTTCTCCACCACTTGGGCCTGCAACCGGGCGGCGCGGGCGCGAACCCCCGGGGTCGGATTGCTGGTGATCAGGATGGCCGGCAGGCGGACATTCCGCTCGCGCAGAGTCTGCAGCACGTCCAGCCCCGACATGCCCGACAGGCGGTAGTCCAGGACGAGGCAGGCGTCGCGCTCTGGAATATCCTGCGCGATCAGCTCTTCCCCCGTGGCGCAGGACTCCACGCGATAGCCCTCGATCTCCAGGGAGAATGTCAGGGCCCGACGCAGGGCCGCGTCGTCGTCCAGAAGAACGACCATCGGCGCCGGGCGGATCAGGGTGAGCGAATCAGGAAGCATGGGCCGGGGTGCAGCGGGCTGGAGCCTCCACCCTAGGGCCGGGCCAGGTCCCGTCCTTGATCCACCGCAAACGCAGGCGACCGCGGGGCGGAAGCTAGGGCCTGACCAGCAGGACCATGCGGATCAGTTCTGAGAGTCCCCGGGCGCCGGTCTTGGACATCACATTGGCCCGGTAGACCTCCACGGTCCTGGGGCTGATGCCCAGTTCGTGGGCTATGACCTTGTTGAGCTTGCCCTCCACCACGCCATCCAGAACCTCGTGTTCCCGAGGGGACAGGCTGTCGAGCACCGCGCGGACCCGCTCCCGCTCAGGGTCGACGGCGGCTTCGGCGGCTGGAGACTGCGCCGAGCGGATCGCCGCCAGAAGGGTCTCTTCCTCAAAGGGCTTTTCGAGAAAGTCCACAACGCCGGCCTTCATGGCCTCCACCGCCAGGGGCACGTCCCCGTGGCCGGTGATCATGATGACCGGATAGGCGCAGGCCCGGGCCTTGAGGCGGCGCACCAGGTCGAGGCCGGTCATGCCCGGCATGCGGATGTCGGTGACAATGACGCCGGCCGCGGCGGCCTCAAGGGCGTCCAGGAAGGCCTGTGCTGAGTCATAGGTGCAGGCGGTCAGGCCGGCGGTGTCCAGGAGGAAGGCGAGGGAGTCCCGCATCGCCTCGTCATCATCGATCACATGAACCACAGACTCAGTCATCGGACTCCAAATCCTCACGCCGCACGGCCCGCAGGGTGAAGCGGAAGATCGTGCCCCCGCCCGGATTGGGCTCAGCCCAGATCCTGCCCCCGTGCGCCTCAACGATCGTTCGCGAGATCGACAGCCCGACACCCATACCTTGCGGCTTGGTGGTGACGAAAGGCTGGAACAGCTGATCCATCATCTCAGGGGCGATGCCGGGGCCGGTGTCGGTGACCACCACCTCGACCATATCCTCCGCCGCCGGCCGTGTGGCGACGGTCAGCTCCCGCCGCGGTGAGGCCTCCATCGCGTCGATGGCGTTGCGCATGAGGTTGAGCAGCACCTGCTGGACCTGGACCTTGTCGGCCAGGACGAGGGCGAGCTGATGATCGAGCCTGAATTCCAGCCGCACGCCGCGTTCCTTGGCCCCGATCATGGCCAGGGCTCCGGCTTCCTCCAGAAGCTGGGGCAGGTTCTCAATGCGACGGTCCGACTCGCCCTTGGACACGAAGTCGCGCAGACGGCGGATGATGTGGCCGGCGCGCAGGGCCTGTTCCGTGGCGCTGGAAAGGGCGCCCTTGATCTTGTCCCGGTCGAGGGCCGGCGCATCCAGCAGGCGCTCAGAGCCCTTCATGTAATTGGCGATGGCCGACAGGGGCTGGTTCAGTTCATGCGCCAGGGCCGAGGCCATCTCGCCGAGGGCCGTCAGCCGCGAAACGTGGACCAGCTCGGACTGCAAATCCTGCACCCGCCGTTCGGTGCTCTGGCGCTCGGTGAGGTCGCGGACGAAACCGGTGAAGAACCGCTTGCCCGAGGTTTCCATCTCGCCCACGGCCAGTTCCATCGGAAAGGTGGAGCCGTCCTTGCGCGCGCCCACCACGACCCGGCCGATGCCGATGATCCGCCGCTCGCCGGTCTGCATGTAGCGTTGCAGATAGGCGTCATGCTGTTCCCGGTAGGGGCTTGGCATCAAGACCGAGACATTGCGGCCCACGGCCTCGTCGGCCCGCAGGCCGAACAGCCGTTCCGCGGCGACGCTGAACGAGCGCATCACCCCAAGGTCGTCGATGACGATCATGGCGTCCGGCACGGTTTCCAGGATCGAGCGGAGGCGGGCCTCGCTCTCGGCCAGATGCAGGATCGCCTCGGCGCCCTCAAGCGTGCGTCGCTGAAGGTGATGGCCGGCCGCGGCGATGGCCAGACCGCTGATGACGAACAGCAGGCTGTCCACCTGATTGGCCGCGCCCGCAAAGGCCGCGTGTCCGCCGAGCAGCCAGACGCAGGCCATCCCGGCCAGAGTCGCCAGCAGCGCAGGACCTGCGCCGCCCATCAGTCCCCCGACCACCGCAGCGGGCAGAAAGATCAGATAGACCGTCCGCTCGCCCACCAGGGGCAGGATCGCGACATAGAAGGCTGCCGACAGGGCCGTGGCCCCGGCGGCCCACAGATAGCCGGCCCAGGCGGGCCTTCGAGCTGCGACGCTTTGCCAGGTCAGCCAATGCATGGAGACATGCGGTAGAAGGGGGCGCGGCGCTTGGCAAGCTTATGGGGTAAGGCTGCCGGTGAGGTCAGGCCGGTCGGCGCTGTCAGACCCGCGCGACAACGCCGGAGGAGGCTTCATCCGTGGACGATTTCAGATGGGCGTCCTTCCTGTTGGCTGCAGTGCTGATCGAACTGACGCCGGGGCCGAACATGGGCTACCTGGCGCTGGTCAGCGCGCGGCGCGGGTGGTCAGCCGGTCTTCTGACGGTGCTCGGGGTGACCCTTGGACTCGCCGCCCACATGGTGGCCGCAGCCGCGGGCCTGTCTCAATTGGCGGTGGCTCAGCCGGTGCTCTACCAGGCGCTTCGCTGGGGTGGGGTCGCCTATCTGCTCTGGCTGGCCTGGGACACCTGGCGGGGGCCCGGGGCCTCTTCGGAGGTCGAGGATTTGTCGCTCGGCGACTGGCGGGATGTGCGGCGAGGCTTCCTCACCAATGTCCTCAATCCCAAGGCGCTGATCTTCTATGTGGCGGTGCTGCCGAGCTTTGCGCCGCCGCACGCCGACAGCCCGCTCAGGACCTTTCTGGCGCTGGGCGGCATCCATCTGAGCGTTTCGGTGCTGATCCACGTCACCATCGTCGCCCTTGGGG
>JAHUZY010000135.1 GCA_019264505.1 Phenylobacterium sp.
CGGGAGAGCCTGGCCGACCTCTCCCGCCGCGCGCCGGTGATGGCGTTCAGCGCCTCGGGCGGCGGCCGGCCGGCCGGCGCCTATGGCGCGCCGACGCTCGCCAGCGTGGCCCAGGGTGAAGCCCCGCCGCGCACACCGACCGAGCTCGAGAACCTGCGCCGCGGATCGGCCATCAACACCGCACGCGCCAAGGTCCTCGGCGACCGCAGCTACATGATCCTCGCCGGCACGCAGATCCCGTGCGTCCTGCAGACGGCGATGGATTCTTCGCTCCCGGGCTACACCACCTGCATCATCCCGCGCGACGTGTTCTCGGATAACGGCCGCGTCGTGCTGCTCGAGAAGGGCACCAAGGTCCTCGGCGAATACCGCGGCGGCATGCAGCGGGGCCAGCGCCGGCTTTTCGTCCTCTGGACCCGGGCCGTGACGCCTCGTGGCGTGGCGATCGACCTGGCCTCCCCGGCGGCCGACTCGCTGGGCCGCTCGGGCTTTGGCGGCGACCTCGACAACCGCTTCTTCGAGCGGTTCGGCAGCGCGATCCTACTCTCGCTCGTTGACGACGGCGTCTACATCGCCGCCCAGGGCGACCAGCGCGACTTCCAGAACACCGTACGCGTCCCCTCCGACATCGCCGGCATCGCCCTTCAGAACTCGATCAACCTCCCACCCATCCTGCGCAAGAACCAGGGCGAGGACGTGGGGATCATGGTCGCCCAGGACTTCGATTTCTCCGACGTCTACGGGGTCAGCGCACGATGAACGCGGACAGCTCCGTTCTCGTCCACTACCTGCAGCCGATCCAGCGCCTGCTGGAGCCCGCGGACGTCACGGAGCTCGTCATCAACCGGCCGGGCGAAGTCGGCGTGGAGGGCCCCGGCGGCTGGCGCTGGCACGAACTGCCGGACCTCACACCCGCCTGGCTCGCCACCCTCGCCAACGCCGCGGCCGCCTTCACGCGCCAGGACGTCAACGCCGAGATGCCGATCTGCTCGACGGTTCTCCCGCAGGGGGAGCGCTGCCAGATCGTGCTCCCGCCGGCCGTCCCGGCCGACAGCGTCTCGATCACCATCCGCAAGCCGTCCAGCGTCACATTCGGCATGGCGGACTTCACCCGAGCCGGACTTTTCGAGGCGGCCAAGGCGGCCACCGACGAGCTGGACGAGACGGAAGACGAGCTGCTGCGGCTGCGGGACGCCCGCACCTGGCCGGCCTTCTTCGAGCTGGCCGTGCGCGCGAGGAAGAACATCCTGATCAGCGGCGCCACCGGATCGGGCAAGACGACCTTCAGCAAAGGCCTCATCCAGCTCATTCCCGACCATGAGCGCCTGCTGACGATCGAAGACACCCGTGAGCTGACGGTCCCGCATCGCAACGTCGTCCACCTCATCTATTCGAAGGATCAGCAAGGGCTTGCGAAGGTCGGGCCCAAGCAGCTGCTCGAAAGCGCCCTGCGGATGCGGCCGGACCGGATCCTGCTGCAGGAGCTACGGGACGGAAGCGCCTTCTTCTATCTCCGCAATGTGAACTCGGGCCACCCCGGCTCGATCACCACGGTTCACGCCGATTCCGCCTCCCTCGCCTTCGAGCAACTCACCCTCCTCGTGAAGGAATCCGAGGGCGGCCGCGACTTGGGCCGCGAAGACATTCGCAGCCTCCTCCACCTGCTCGTCGACGTCGTCGTGCAGATGAAGAAGGTCGACGGCCGCTTCCGGATGACGGAGCTCTACTATGACCCCCTTCGCAAGCGCCACGCCGGCCGGTAAGGCCGGCATCATCGCGGCCGTCGCCGCTCTCCTCGTCCTGCTGTGGGCGATGTTGACGATGGTCGGAACGCTCGCCGGAATCGGCAGGCTCGGCGCCAACGTGGACTATGTGGCCGTCCCGGGATGGCTGTGGACCTATCGCGCCCATCCCCAGGTGCAGCTTTGGTTCAAGGTCGCGGCCCTGGGCTCCGGCGGGCTCATCTTGGCGCTCGGCGTCCTGGCGGTCCTGCGGATTCGCCGGCCGCTTCACGGCGCCGCCCGCTGGGCGACCGAAGCGGAAATCATCCGCGAGGGCCTGCGCGCCAAGAAGGGGATCATCCTCGGCCGCAAGGGCTCGGGCTACCTGACGTTCGGCGGCGCGGAGCATGTGATGCTCTATGCGCCGACGCGCACCGGCAAGGGCGTCGGCGTCGTCATCCCGAATCTCCTCAACTGGCCCGACTCCGTCGTGGTCCTGGACATCAAGAAGGAGAACTGGGCGGCCAGCGCCGGCTTCCGGGCCGCGCACGGCCAGAAGGTCGTCATGTTCGATCCCCTCGACCCCGAGGGCCGAACCGCGCGGTACAACCCCTTGGGCTGGATCGATCGGCGCAACAGCGTCGAGGTCCTGGACGAGCTGCAGAAGCTCGCGACCATGTTGTTTCCGGCGCCGGACAAGACCGACCCGTTCTGGGCCGAGGCGGCGCGCACCGGCTTTCTTGGCGTCGGCGCCTATGTCGCCGAGACCCCCGACCTGGCCTTCACCATCGGGGAAATCTACCGCCAGCTCACCACGGGCAACCCGAAGGCCAAGTTTCCGGCCTTGATCGACGCCCGCGCCAAGAGCCCCGCCCCACTCTCGCGCGGCTGCGTCAACGCCCTGAACGACTTCTGCACGGCGTCGGACAACACCTTCGCCGGGATTAGGCAGACCATCACCTCGCGCATGAATCTCTGGCTCAATCTGCGCGTGGACGCCGCGACGAGCGCCAGCGACTTCGACCTGCGCGAGCTGCGCACCAGGCGCACCTCGATCTATCTGGGCGTCACCCCGGACAACATGGCCCGCGTCGCGCCCCTCTATAACCTCTTCTTCCAGCAGCTCGTGGACCTGAACACCCGCGAGCTGCCGGGCCGCGACCGCCATCCGCTACAGCTGCTTGTCCTGCTCGACGAATTCGCCCGCCTCGGCCATGCCACGGTCATCGCCAAGGGTTTCTCCTACGTGGCCGGCTATGGCCTGCGCCTCCTGCCCGTGATCCAGAGCCCGTCCCAGCTCCGGGCCGAATACGGATCGGACGTGGCCGACGAGATCATGACCAACTGCGGCGTCGAAGTGGTCTTCACCCCCAAGGAGCTGAAGGTCGCCCAGGACCTCTCCGAGCGCCTGGGCTACTACACCTATGAGGGCCGCTCGAAGAGCCGTCCCACATTCGTCGGCGCCGGCAAGTGGACCACGACCGCTTCGGAACAGCGCCGCGCGCTGATGCTGCCCCAAGAGCTACTGCAGATGAGCCGAAACGCGCTGATTGTCCTGCGCGGCGGCATCCCCCCGATCAAGGGGAGCAAGATCTACTTCTTCAACAACGCCGATTTCACCAAGCGGGTCCTGCCGCCGCCCGTGGTCCCCGCCCTCCCGGATGTCGCCGGCCCGGGCCCGGGCAGCAGCGGCGAGGCAGATCGCCTCGACGTCATGGCGGCGGACCTGGCCGCGCTCACCCGCACGGTCGGCGAGATCCACGCGCGCATTGTTCAGCGACCGCTCACCGAGGCCGAGGCCGCCGGCGAGACCGAGCTCAACATGGAGGCCATTTCCCTGGAGCTGGACTCCGTCGACCTGGACGACCTCCCCGCCAGGGCCACGGAGGAACAATCCCAGGAGTGGATCGACCGCTACATCAACTCGGGCCTGCTGCTCGAGACCGAAGCTATCGAACGCTGACCGTAGAGGAGGCCGCCCATGGCCGACGAAACCGATGCTGGCGCCGACCCCGCGCCGACCCCTCCCCCGCCTCACACCGCCGCGGCGGCCCGGCCTGAGCCCCGTAGGAGGCCAGAGGAAGAGGACCGTGACGCGCCGGAAAACACCGTCTCGCCGGTGTTGGAACGCACGGCCGAACCCGTCGCCGGCGCAGCCGTCGAGCCGCCCTCACGGCCCCGCGCTGAGAGGGCGGAGGCCTCCCCTCAGCCGGCCAATGAAAACCAGCCGGAGCGGTTCTCGGTCGAGCGGGGCGACGTCCCCGACGCCATCAAGCGCCGCTATTACTCGGAGGAGCCGCAGTTCACCGCCGACGTCCGCTTCTTCACCGATGCGAAGAGCGACCAGCCCGCCTTCCGCGACGCCGGCGGCAAGTTGACGGCGCGCGACAACTCTCCCGACATCGTCCGCGACCTTGTCGCAATCGCCGAGCACCGCGGCTGGAAGGGCATCGAGGTCCGCGGCGACGACGACTTCCGGCGGGCTGTTTGGCTCGAAGCCCGCACCGCCGGCCTCAAGGTGCGCGGCTACAAGCCCACGGAACGCGACCTGCAGGAGCTGGCGCGTCACCAGGACGCCAGGGACGTCAATTCGATCGCGCCGGCCAAGGAACGCGCCCGGGCCGCGGAGGAGCCCCAGGACCGAGCGGGACCGGCGAGCGAAGCGCCCGCTTTGTGGGCCAAGCCGCCTCGCATCGACTACGACAAGGGCGTCACAGGCAGGCTCCTGGAGAGCGGGGAAAGCCCCTACAAGCACCGCTCCGGTCAGGAGCTCACGCCGTTCGTGCGCGTGGAACAGAAGGACGGCCGTCAGGTGGAAGTCTGGGGCGTAGGCCTTCCCGCGGCCCTGCAGCGCTCCGGCGCTCAGGTCGGCGACGAGATCACCCTTCGTCGCGACGGCGTGGAGCGCGTCGCCCGCACGTTCGAGGTGCGCGACAAGGAAACCGGCGAGCTCAGCCTTCAGCAGCGCCAAGTGCCCCGCAATCGTTGGACCATTGAGGCTGAACGCTTCCGGGCCGCCACGCCGGCCGAAGCGGCCCGCGACCCGGACCTTCGCGACGCTCAGAGCCGCCTTGCCGTCGTCGCCGCTGTGGTCAAGGACCGCCACCCGGACCCGGCGGTGCAGGAGCGGCTGATTGCCGGCGCCAAGGAGAAGATCGCCGGCCATATCGAGCACGGGGCCCGTTTCGCGCCCGCCCAGATCCGTGAGCCCGTCGCCGAGAAAGAGCGGCCCGCCCCCGAACGCGCACCCGCGGCAGAAGCCGCGCGCGGGGCGCAGCCGGACCCCACAAAGCCCGGTCCCGAGCGTACGCGGAGCCGTTGATGTCGCCCCCCTCGCGGCCCGACGGGCCGACGGGCGAGTTTGTTCATACAAACACCCCTCAGCCGCACCCCTTCGATGTGGCCGTGGGACGCCGGCTCCGTATGGCGCGCAAGGCCCGCAGCCTCAGCCAGGGCCAGCTCGCCCAAAGCCTCGGCCTGTCCAGCCACCAACAGGTCCAGAAGTACGAGCAGGGCGCGAACCGGATATCCGCGTCGAGTCTTGCCAAGGCCGCCATCTGCCTCGGCGTGCCCATCGACTATTTCTTCGTCGACGTGGAGGGCATGCCCCTGCCAGCCAAGGGCGCGGCCGATCCGATCGCCGAGGAGTTGGCCGCGGATCCTCGCGCCATCGCCCTGCTTCAGGCTTGGCGCAGCCTTCCGGTCGCCAAGCGCAACTTCTTCGCCGATCTCATCCGATCCGCCGCTCAGGAGCCTGGCGATGCCGAATGATCGAACCCTGGCCCCTCTGTTCCTCAGTCGCGGCGCGCGCTTCGTCGAGGCCGGCCGCTGGGCCCAGGCCCGCGGCTTCTCTGACGAGCTGGTTCTGTCGCAAATTTGCTGGGGCCTGGAGCTGGCGCTGAAAGCCAATCTCCTCGCCCAGGGCTGCACCGACAATCACAACCGCCGAGCCCACCGCCATGACCTGATCAAGGCCAGCTTCGCCGCTCAGCAGCTGGGGTTGCCCCTCGGCCGGCCCATGGAATGGCTGCTCGCCGACGTCGGCCCCTTTGCGCGCCGGCACGCCATTCCAGAAGCCCTGGCGCGCCGCCCGGACCTTCTGGCCCGGCACGGCGCTTTGGAGCTGGCGGAGGACTTCGTCCGTCGCGTACGCCGCAGTCTCATGGGCCAGGACGCGTCCGCGACGCCCTCCCCCACCCTGCTCTTCTACCCCGGCTGAGCGGCCATGCCGGACCACCGGAATCGGCCTAGCCTGCGATCGACTGCGGAGATGCCCATGGCCGACGCTGAGGACTTTCTGCCCACCGGCTACACCCCGACCGTAGAGCTAATGGTCGAAAAGGCCAAGTGCCCCGAGTGTGGCCTCAAGAGCTTCGAGGACGTACGGGCCTGGGCCAACGCCCACGTCCGGGCCACGGGCCACCCGGTCGCCCTCACCTTCCTCTACGATGTCCGCGACGAACATTGGCTCGAGCGCTTCCCTTACGAGCGCCAGGCCGAAATCGAGAACCTCCGTCGCCGCCCATAGGTGACCAATGATGGGAAGGCGCATTCGCCCGTGAAGGCCGACGAATACCTTGAGAGCGTCTTCAAAGAGGCCTTCAAGCGTGAGCTTGAGGTCGACGAAAACGTCGCCCGCACCCTGCCCTTCTTCGCCGCCACGCTCGCGCTGGCCGTGACCCTCTATGGCTATGCGACCACCAAGCTTCCGGCGTTCGAACTCGGCGTTCTGAGCCTTCTCCTCCACCTCCTCCTCATCGCAGGCGCGGCCTGTTTGGCCGGCGTGGTCTACAGCCTCTTCCAGGCCGTCCGGATGCGGGAATACCGAATTCCGCCAAAGGAAACCGAGCAGATCGCCTGGGCGGAAAGCCTGAAGAGCTTCTATGCCGAGCAGGGGATGAACCCGGCGGCCGCGGACGACAAGGTCGCTTCGGATCTACGCGCCCGCATGCTCGTCGAGTTCGCCGAGGGCGTGGAGCACAACCGAGCCGCCAACGCGCCCAAGCTGAAGGCGCGAGCGCAGGGGTTCACCCTCCTGGTCGCCGCGTTAGGCATCGCTTTTCTGATGATCGCGATTATATTCACAACCGACCGCCTTGCACCGGCCGGTCAACCGAGAGAGCCGCATGAGCAACCGCCCCGCCAAAAGCACGACGCCGCCGCCCCCGCGGTCGTCGGCGCAGCGCCAGCCGCCGCCGCCGCCCAAGCCGCAGGTGCTTCAGGTCGGCGTGAAGTTCCCGGGCGTGCCGGTGGCCAACACGGTCCACAAG
>JAHUZY010000350.1 GCA_019264505.1 Phenylobacterium sp.
CCACCGACCTTGGCATCGAGGTCATCAGCGAGGACGACTGGCTGGCGCTGGTCGGGCAGGGCTAGAGCCGCCTCACCCCGTCACCCTCGAGCTTGTCCCGAGGGTCCTTGTCGAGGGCGGGCGCAAGCTTCAAGAGGGATCCTGGGCACAAGGCCCAGGATGACGGCGCCTTAGAGGAGCGCCCTAAAGCGGCGCGCAGACCTCTGCCAGCCAGGCGGCGACCTCGGCGTCCACAAGGGGCGCGATCTCGCGCAGCACCCGGGCGTGGTAGGCGTCCATCTGGGCGCGCTCCTCAGCGCTCAGCATCTCAACCACGATCAGCCGGCGGTCGATGGGCGCCAGCGTCAGGGTCTCGAAGCCCAGCATGGGGCGTTCGCCGCCCTCGATCTCGTCGGCGGCGGTGACCACCTGCAGGTTCTCGATGCGGATGCCGTAGGCGCCGGTCTTGTAATAGCCCGGCTCGTTGGAGACGATCATGCCGGGCTGCAGGGCGACATTGTTGGGCGCCTTGGAGATCCGCTGCGGCCCCTCATGGACGCCGAGATAGCTGCCGACCCCGTGGCCGGTGCCATGGTCGTAGTCCAGGCCGGCCATCCAGAGCGGCGCGCGGGCCAGGACGTCGAGGGCCGAGCCGCTCGTCCCGGCCGGGAAGCGGATATGGGCCAGCGCCAGGTGGCCCTTGAGCACCAGGGTGAAGCGCTCGGCCATCTCCCGGCTGGGCTCGCCGATGGCCACGGTGCGGGTCACATCGGTGGTGCCGTCCAGATACTGGCCACCGGAATCCACCAGCAGCAGGGAGCCGGCCTCGGTGCGCTTGTTCAGCCGCTCAGTGGGCCGGTAGTGGACGATGGCGCCGTTCGACGCGGCGCCGGCGATGGTGTCGAAGGACAGGTCCTTCAGCGCGCCTGTGGCCTCGCGGAAGCCTTCCAGGGTCTGCACCACGGTCTTTTCGTCGGGCAGGCTGGTCTGGGCCTCGGTGGCCAGCCAGTGGAGGAAGCGGGCCAGCGCCCCGCCGTCGCGCACATGGGCCTTGCGCGCGCCCTCGATCTCAACGGCGTTCTTGCAGGCCCGCGGCAGGGCGCAGGGGTCGTCGGCGCGGATCGTCTGGGCGCCGGCGGCCTCCAGGGTGTCGAAGTACCAGGCCGAGGACTGGCCCGGGTCCACCAGCACCTTCTGCCCCTTCAGGTCCGCCAGGGCGGCGGGCAGGTCGTCCGGCGTCTCCAGGCTCACCTCATTGCCGAGCCAGGCCGGCAGGTCGGCGCTGACCTTGGCGGGATCGAGGAACAGCCGCGCCCGGCCGCTGGCGTCCAGGATGGCCTGGGCCAGCGGCAGGGGGCTGCGGATGACGTCGCCGCCGCGAACATTGAACAGCCAGGCGATGGAGGCCGGCGCGGTGATCACGGCCGCCTGAGCGTCCTTGGCCGCCAGGGCCTGACCGACCCGGGCGCGCTTTTCCGCGGAGTCTTCGCCCGCATAGTCCAGGGGATGGGGAACCACCGGCGCCTGCGGCTGGGCCGGACGCGCCGCGCCCCAGGCCGCGTCCAGGGGATTGTGCTCGACGGGCTTCAGTTCGGCGCCGGCCTTCTCGACTGCGGCGCGCACCCGGGCCAGACCATCGGGGCTGTGCAGACGGGGGTCGTAGCCGATCGCCTGGCCCTTGGCCGCGGCGGTCTCCAGATAGGCGGGCACGCCGCCTTCCACCAGATCGCGGATCTCGAACAGGCTCTCGTCCACCTGATCGCGGACCTGCAGGGTATAGCGCCCGTCGACGAAGACGGCGGCCTTGTCCTTCAGGATCACCGCCGCGCCGGCCGAGCCGGTGAAGCCTGTGGCCCAGGCCAGCCGGTCGTTGGCCTCGGGCAGGTATTCGTTCTGGTGCTCGTCCTCATGGGGGACAAGGAAGCCGTCCAGCTTCTGCTCGGCCATGGCCTGGCGGATCAGGGGCAGGTGGCGGGCGCCAAAGGCGCGCTCGGTGGTCTCATCAAAGGTCTGGCGCATGGACTAGAAATAAGCCCGGCTGCGCCCGAGCGCCATGGGGATCATGCAGGCTCAGGCATAGGCGATCAGCCGCCCAAGCGCGCCGACGCACAGCCAGATCGACAGGGAGCCCAGGGCCATCAATCGGCCGGCCAGGGGCGGATCTGCCTCCCAGGTCGCCATCCGCCCGCGCCACAGCCGTCGGAACAGCACAGCGTGGAGCAGACCCACGGCGATCAAGGCCATCTTGGCGCGGAAAACGTTGGAGCTGACCATCGGCCCTGCGTCGGCGGCGAACATCACCGAGCCGCTGGCCGCCAACAGGACAAGGCCGGTCACCGCCAGCGGGGTGAGGGCCCGGGCAAGCGGCTCCACCGGCACGGCGCGCCAGAGCCCGGCCAATCTCAGATCGACAATGCCGATCCCGCCCACCAGCAGGACGAGACCCAGCAGGTGCGCCACATTGGCGACCGGATAGGCGACCGCCGATCCGCGGGCCCATTGGCCGAGCGCTGAGGCCTCCAGCAGGGCGGCCAGGGCCTCCAAGGCTCAGCGCAGCTCGACGGTCTTGCCGGCCGCCGTGATCCGTTCCAGCCGCAGCTCGGCCGTCCCGTCCCGGCGGGCATAGCCCTCAAGCGTCACGGTCTTACCGGGACCGAGCATGTCGCGGGTCAGGCCGCGGGCCTCCATCCGCGAGACGGGCGCCAGGATCACGTCCCAGGTCTTGCCCTGGTGAGCGACCTTGGCGGTCCCGTGCGGGTTGCCCCAGGTGACGTCGGTCAGAGGGCCGGTCACCCGGACCGTCTCGGTGGCGTCATAGGAACTCCAGCCATGGTGGGCGAGGCTGGCGGCGGGGGCGGCGGCCATCGCGAGGGCGGCGGCGGCGATCATCAGGGTCTTGCGCATGATGGGCTCCGGGTCAGGGGATCTCAGGATAACGCGGATCGGGATGGCGCCAGATCAAGGACCTGTGAGGGCCTAGAGACGGCGATAGATCATGGTGGAGCCGTCCTCCAGCTTGCCCCGCAAGCCCGCCCATGCGCCGGCGGAATCGTACCAGTTGTCGATCTCGGCCTCACCGCGCAGGGTCCAGCGGGTGGCGGGGATGGACTGGCCATTGGCCAGCTGGACGCTGTCCTGGCCCGCCCGGGCGGCGCGGATCCGCATCAGCTTGCCTAGCTGCGGGTTGAACAGCGGGCGGTCGAAGGCCGCGGTGTTCCAGTGCGTCAGCGGCGCGGCCGAGGCCGGTGCGCTCAGCCGCCCCCCCGGTCCTTCAATGCTCACACCGCCGGCGGCCGCCTCGGCGCGGACCTGCTCGACCTTGCCGTTGGTCTCGGTGCGGGTGGTCAGGCTCGCAAACCGGTCGCCCTGCCACCGCTCCGTCGCGGTATGGGCGTAACGGAAGATAGGCACCGGGCCGAGCCTCACCCGCATCTCCACCTCGGTGCTGACGCTCAGGCCGCCGCCCGTCCGGGTGAAGCGCATCACATGCTCGCCCACCTTGTCCTTGCCGCGATAGACGGCGAAGGCGAGGCGTCCATTGGCCGGGGCGGCGGCGAAGGCGGCCGGCGCGGCCAGGGCGCCAAGGCCCCCGGCGAGAAGGCCGCGGCGGCTCAGGGTCATCAGTTCAGGCGGGGTCATGGTCGGGTCTCCGCAGTTTGCGCCAGCAGGCGGACTATCGATGGTACGGCGGGGAGGTCCTT
>JAHUZY010000430.1 GCA_019264505.1 Phenylobacterium sp.
ATGGAGACCCGTGGACGGCGATTCACCGAGACATGCGGCCGGTCGGCCGCCGCGGCGAGCAGGAGAGCGCCCGGATCCATGACTCGTCCCCGCCTCAGCAGAACTTGATGAGCCCGAAAGTCGGAGCCCGCCTGCCGGATGTGGGAACTGGAGAGCCGGCGAGGATCCAGTGTGATGCCCTCAGCCATCGCTCGAACCAGTTCCTGTGGGACAACCCGGTCGAAGCCTGGAGGCAGCGGCGCACCGGTAAATATGCGCACGCACACCTCTGCGGGCAGTTCTCCGGGTGGCGCGGCGCCGGCGAAGATTTCGCCGCTGATCGGCCAGGCGGTGCGCCCAGCCTTCAACTCAGAATCGCGGATCGCATAGCCGTCCATGGCTGAGACGGCGTGGGTTGGGCTGTCGCAGGCGGCCAGGATATCCTGCGCGAGCACCCGGCCGTCGACTTCCTCTAGACCGATTGTTTCAGCACCCAGCGGTTCGGCCAGATCCGTCAGCCGGAGACAGGCCTCATCAAAGCTGATCACGCGCAGACACCGCGATAGCGCGGAACCTGGCCGACCAGGGAGCAGGGGCGGAAGCGACTGTCAAATTCTTGCCTGAGCACCAGATCCCAGGCGTCGCGACATGCGCCCGTTGAGCCTGGCACACAGAAGATGAAGGTCTCGCCGATCTGACCGGCAAGCGCCCGCGACTGCAGAGTCGAGACCCCCACCGTCCCATAGCTGGCTTGGTGAAAGATGACGGCGAAGCCATCCATCTCGCGGTCCAACAGCGGCCGAACCGCCTCGGGCGTCACGTCTCGTGGCGAGAACCCAGTGCCGCCGGTCGTCAAGATGACGTCCACCTGAGGGCTATCCGCCCAAGTTCGGATCTGGCGGCCGATGTCCTCAACCTCATCGGGGACGATGGCGCGACCCGCTAGCTCGTGGCCGGCCGTAGACAGCCGGTCTGCGAGGAGGGCTCCAGAGGTATCGGTGGTCTCATTGCGGGTATCGGAAATGGTCAGAACCGCGATGCGTAGGGGGTAGAAGGGCAAGCGCTCGTCAAGGCCATGCTTCATGGGGTTAGCCTCCTGAGAATGCGGAGAAAAAGGCGACTTCAGCGCCGGGATAAATGTGAGCGTCGTCGATGACGAGCACCTGATCGACCGCAGCTCTGATCCCAGTCACGGCCAGGGCGGCGGCAGCGTCAGGAAGTTGCGAAGCGATTATGGCTTTCAGGCCGACCAGCGACACGCCGCCAACTGGCACATGCACCCGGTGGCTGCGCCCCAAACGGTCGCTAACGGCGCCAAAGAAGAGGATGGTGGTGTTGGCGCTCGCTGTCTCGGGCGCCTTCGGCATGACATCTTGCATTACGGGTCCTTGGAGAGCGCCTTCCTGCCAATCAGGCGCATTGCAGCGGCCGGCGTGGTGTATCAGACCGAAGCGACGAGCCCTGATGCTGTGGTGACGTCAAATCTGTCTGCGTCACACGTTAGCCTGCGACCGCGAATTTCGGATCGCCCAATGTCACGTGACGTCTAGACGGATATCAATCGGACATTTGAACCGCGGCAATGTCACTTCAGGACGCCCGTATTACAGATGCGGCAAGTCTAAGGAGGATTGCTATGCGTCTGAATGTTCGACTCGAGTCCCTTACCACTGCTGCTGCGGCGATCTCGGCCACGCTTGCCCTGTTGTCGGTCGCGCTGGGCGCTGGCGCAGCCCAAGCCGAAGCGGTGGCCGACCTCGCCGTGATCGGCCGAGCGCCTACGACGATGACCGTTCCTTTTGCCGGACGCACAGTTCAGGCGGTGCGCCTGGATGTTCGAGAGGCCGCGGGCGTCGTCTGTGACGCGGCGCTGAGCAACGGCGAACTGGAGCCCCTGGATCGGCAATGGTGCCGCAACAAGGCGACGGCGCGGACATTGCGCACCTATGCGCAGCTGCGAGCTCAGAACCTTGCTGAGGCCGCATCGCTGAACGTCAGGGTCCTGGCGTCGCGTTGACCCTGGCGACCTGGCCCGATGAGTGATCAAAGCGGAGAGCAGATTGCGCGTCCGATGGGCGCTCGCGCGCTCCGGAGTGCTGACGGTCGAGTAGAGGGGGTCCTAACCCGCGATCTTCCATGTCCCGCAGAGAAGATTTGGGAGTACCTCACCGACCCCAAGTACCTGCCCCTGTGGCTAGCACAGGGGCAGGTTGAGGTCGGGCCCGGCGGGTTTGCGCGCCTCGACTTTGGGCAAAGCGGGTCCGTCATCGATAGCCCGGTGACGCAAGCCATTCCCTTGCAGGCGCTTGACTATTCGTGGAGCGCTCCCGGCGAGCCGGAACGACCGTTGCGCTGGCGTCTTCGGGTTGTGGCCCCTGCGGAGACGCGGCTCCTCCTCTCGGTGACGACCCCGGAGGCCGATGATCCGGCCCGCGCCCTGGCCGGTTGGGACGCCCATCTGGAAATGCTGGCCGCGGCGCTCGAGGGCGTACCGGTCAAGTTTCCGTTCCAGCACTTCCAGGCTGTCCGCGCGGCGCTGTCGGTCGAACTGCTCCAAGGCGACCTTCAGTCGGCGAGCTGACGAAGATCAAGGTGGGGGCTAGCGCATGCCAAAGGGGGCGGCGGCCTATCGCCCTATTAGAGAGCCCAACGGAGGTTCTCATGATTTCTCAAG
This sequence comes from Phenylobacterium sp., assembly GCA_019264505.1. Lineage (GTDB taxonomy): Bacteria > Pseudomonadota > Alphaproteobacteria > Caulobacterales > Caulobacteraceae > Phenylobacterium. The sequence continues at coordinate 2,654 of JAHUZY010000430.1, forward strand.
ACGCCACCATCGGCGACATCGCCATCGAGCACCCTGGAGCGACAGCGGTCTTCCGACGATACAAGATAGACTTTTGCGGCGATGGCGGCGCTTCGCTCTCGCAAGCGGCCCTTCAACGCGGCCTGTCGGTCTTGGAGCTTCAGACCGAGCTGAATGGCCTCGCGACGGGGCATGGCGCCCTGCCCACTGACCCGGACGGTCTAATCGCCCACATCATCAGCCGGTATCACGAAGTCCACATGGCGGAGTTGCCGGAGGCCCTTCGCTTAGCGCGTCGCGTTGAGGCGGTCCATCGGGCCAAGTCGGACTGTCCGCATGGCTTGGCAGACCACTTGGCGGAGGTTTTTGATGAACTGCAGGGCCATCAACACAAGGAAGAGGCGGTCCTGTTTCCCATGATGCTGCAGGGAGGCGCCCCCATGATCCGCTTCCCCATCGAGCGGATGCTGGCGGAGCATGTCGATGTAAGCGAACAGCTAGACGAACTGGCCCGACTGACGACCGACTTCACGCCCCCCCAGGGCGCATGCACCACTTGGCGCGCCCTATATGAGATGTGCCGCAAGCTGGATGAAGATCTGCGAGAGCACATGCACATCGAAAACAACATCCTGTTCCCCAAGTTCATCTGAACCCAAGCCCACACAGGTGTGGTTCAGCCTCGGAAGGCTATCATGACGCCGGTTAAGGTCGCTTCGCCTAATCTAGGTACAATAGACAGGGTGTTGAAGCACGATGGGCGAGCGCCAAGGTATACGAGCTATCCCACTGCCGTGCAGTTTTCTGCGGAGGTTGGCCCGGGAGAATATGGCGATTGGCTAGCCGGCCTTTCGCACGACACAGCAGTCAGCCTTTACGTGCATGTGCCTTTCTGCACTCGGCTCTGCTGGTATTGCGGCTGCAATACGCGAGTGGTCAATCGGCCCGAGCCCGTCGGCGAGTACGTCCGCTACCTCCTGAGAGAGGTGGAGCTGGTCGCCCGAAAGCTCGACGGTCGACGCTCTGCGAGCGCTCTCCACCTCGGGGGAGGCACACCCAATACGCTTACAGTTGACGAGCTTCAGGCGGTTTTTCGCGCGCTCGGCCGAGCATTCTCATTTGCCGACGACATGGAGATCGCCGCCGAACTGGACCCGGCCAGCCTGACCAGGTCCTGGGTCGAAGCCGCTGGAGCCTTGGGGCTGAACCGGGCAAGTCTCGGAGTGCAGACCCTCGATTCAAAGGTTCAGGCGGCGGTCAACCGCACCGAGACTTTTGAGCAGATCGAAGAGTGTGTGGCCGCTCTGCGAGAGATCAGGGTCCGGTCGCTGAACCTCGACCTGATGTATGGCCTGCCCCACCAGACGACCCAAAGCGTGCTGGATACGATAGACGCAGTCCTGAAATTTCGCCCCGAGCGACTGGCCTTGTTTGGCTACGCTCACGTGCCTTGGATGAAGTCCCATCAGAAGCTGATCGCGGAGGCGGCGCTGCCCGGTCCGGCAGAACGTCTCGATCAGGCGCTGACAGCGGGGGAAAAGCTGGTCCGGGAGGGCTATGTGCCCATTGGCCTGGATCACTTCGCCCTTCCCGATGACGAACTGGCTCGCGCCAAGGCAAATCATCGACTGCGACGGAACTTCCAAGGCTACACGACCGATTCTGCGAAAACGCTGATCGGGTTTGGCGCCTCGGCCATCGGCGCCATGCCGGAGGGCTATGTTCAGAACCACACACAGGAACTGCCCTGGCGGCAAGCCATAGACCGTGGAGAGGCGCCTATCGCTCGTGGGGTGGCCATCACTGACGACGACCGATTTAGAGCTGAAATCATCGAGCGGCTCATGTGTGATTTCGCCGTAGATCTGGAGGCTGTGGCCGGTCGCCACCACAGCAGGAGCATCTCTGAACTGGACGAGGCTTTGTCCCGGTTGAGGCCCTTTCTTGAGGACCAATTCATCAGCATTGAAGGGCGGCGTATCGAGGTTTTGCCATCCGGTCGCCCCTTGGTTCGCTCGATCAGCGCGTGCTTCGACGCCTATCTTCAGCCAGACGCCTTGCGGCACTCCCGCGCCGTTTAGGCAGGTTTCAGACGGGGGGTACTAACCGATACTGTCACCGAGCTGCGGGGATTGCGCCAGGGTGAACAGCAGGACGCCGTCGCGCTGGACGTCGATCGTGAGCGCCCCTCGCGTGGTCGCCAGACGCCGCAGGCGGGTGATGATTTCGGTGTCGGGGCAATAGAGGTGGATGACCTCCCGGGCGCCCCCAGCGCCATTCACAAAGAGCTCAAAGAGGGAGGCGCAGGGCATGCTGAAAGTGACCTCTGAATCTGACGGGTTACTTGTGGCGCAGTATGAGGCGGGCGGCGGCCAGGCGGCGCTTCTCAAGCGCTGTGTGCCGCTGCAGGGCGGCCAACTGCGCCGCGAGGCGCTTGACCTCATGGCGTCTCACAGCGCCCAGGATATCCCTGGCTTCTTGCAGGTTCATGCCAGCCTCCTGGCCAGCTTGATGCCCCAATACGCAACGGACTGCCTTAACGTGGCTCAAACCTAGAGCCAAAAACTCCGACCGCGCCAATTGGCCGGGGCAGGCCGGCCCGTGGTCCCCGTCATGGCGTGTTGGCGCACCGATCAAGGTCTCGATTGAGAACAAGCAATTCGACGTCGCGATCGGCGGGTTAGGCTCTACTGGATTGGCGCTTTGGGTGCTGTTCCCAGCCGAAAGGAGTCGTCGCGCCAATTGGCTCTCCACACTTCCCACTTGGCCCCCGGCGGCGCCGTGGGGCCGCCTTTGTTTCTGCGAAATGATGGGCCTTGCGGCATCAGTTCTGAGCCTGGGGACCCGGCCAATGATCGCGCTATCGGCCCGACTTGAGGAGTTTTGCGTGCCCGCGACCCGACCCCTATCTGCTCGCACGGATATGCGGTTTTCAGCCCTTCTGGAGGCGAGGCTGGCGCGCTCTGGCCGTCGGCGAAAAGGTCTGCGCCGAAAGATCGCCCTGCGCATCGCTGCTGCGAGGCTGTTTGAGCAACAGGGCTATGAGGCGTCTGGCGCCGCCGAAATCGCCGAGGCCGCAGGCCTCTCGCGGGCCGGATTCTACGTCTACTTTCGCGACAAGGCGCATGTGGCCGTCTCGGTCTTGCGCCCCTTTGTCGCCGTGGCCTTCCCGGTGGAGGGTGCGCAATCGGGCGCGGCCGTGGCCTCGCTTGAGCAACTCTACCGGATGATCAACGACAATCGCCGCTTGGTGCAGTGCCTGGAGGCCCTGCGGACTGAGGCGCCATCCTTTGTGAGCGCTGTCGACGTCCGTGTTCTCCGCTGGCATGGGGAATTCCTTGATGCTGCGGGCCTCGATCCGCGGCTGGCCAGCCTGCTGTCGGCGATGAGCATGGGACTGGCCTGGAGGCCCTCGGCGGACCTGGACGGGGGCGTGGCCCGGGTGACGGAGCTACTGTCGCCCCAGTTGTCGCACAGGGGCGAGGCACAGGAACGCCCAGGCCCTTGGCGCGGTCCAGGCGGCGCCGCGCCGCGGGTCCTTGTTCAGGCGCTGCCGTGACCTGGATTGCCACGAAAACCTATGGCGCTGAGCGCGGCTTGACCTGCGCCCTTCGACAGTGGTCAGCAGATAGCCATTGCGCTCTGATTCATGGGTATTCCCTGGGTTTTCGCTTCACCTTCGCCGCGGAGCAGCTCGACGGGCGTGGATGGGTGGTGGATTTCGGAACCGGCGGCTTTGGTCAGATCCGGACCTGGCTGCACCTGGTCTTTGATCATGCCCTGCTGGTGGCGAAGGATGATCCCGCCCTATCCGAGCTCATGCGGCTTTCTGAGCTTGGTCTGGCGAGGGTTCAGGTGGTGCCGGGCGCCAGTTGCGAGAAGTTGGCCGAGTTCGTCTGGACAAAGGCCAATCCCATGATCTCCCAGGCCACGAAGGGACGGTGCTGGGTGGCCGAGGTGGAGTGCATCGAACATGGCGCCAACAGCGCCACCTATCGCAGTCCCGACGCTGTCCTGCGAGGATTGCGCACCGAGGTGCTGAACCAGCTGCTGACCGAGGTCGGCTGAGCCAGACCCCAACGATCCGACCGGCGCCTGATATTCAGGCGTGCTCCGCCCGTTTTGCGAGCGCTTGTCGGGCGGTCGGGCGCGGCCAGGCGCATTGCGGTTGGCGCCGGCGGGGGCTGGCCTAGTCAGGCGGCATGCGCGTGCTCATCATCGATCCAGACCCGGCTCGCGCAGCCCTCGTGGCTGAAGGCCTCGCCGGGATCGATCCGCTGCAGGTTCAGGTGGCCGCTGTCTATCATGAGGCGGAGGCCGCAGCCTTTCAGCCGGACGTGGTGGTGGTCGCCTCCGAGAGCCCAGATCGCGACACCCTGGAAAGCCTGCGAGAGGCCAGTGCGGTCAACCCCCGTCCAGTGGTGATGTTCGTGGATCGCTCCGAGCCTGGCTTGGCGGAGGAGGCGGTGCGCGCCGGCGTGGCGGCCTACGTGGTCGATGGCCTGTCTGCGGCCCGGGTGCGCCCGGTGCTGGAGGTGGCCATGAGCCGCTTTCATCTGATGCACCAGCTGCGGGCGGACCTGGCCAAGGCCAAGGCCGATCTCGCGTCGCGCAAGACCGTCGAGCGGGCCAAGGCCCTGCTGATGAAGGAGCGCGACCTGGACGAGGAGGCGGCCTATCGGCTGCTGCGCAAACTCTCCATGGACACCGGACGACCGCTGGGGGCTGTGGCCGCCGACCTGCTGGCCTTCGCTGGCGTGCTGAAGGGCGGAGATCCGACGTGAGCACATCTGGTCCGTTGCAGCTCGGGTTCATCCCCCTGGTGGACGCCGCGCCTCTGATCGTAGCGCAGGAGAAGAGATTCTTCGCCGCCGAGGGCCTGTCGGTCAGCCTCAGCCGCGAGGGATCCTGGGCGACCATTCGCGACAAGGTGGCCGCCGGCGCCCTGGACGGCGCCCACATGCTGGCCCCCATGGTGCTGGCCGCCAGCCTGGGGATCGGCAGCGAACCCAAGGCGATGATCGCCCCCATCGCGCTGAACCAGGGCGGGGCGGCGGTGACCCTGTCCACCCGACTGACCGGGGACGGCGACGCCGGCGCGCGCCTGACACACCTCGTTCGCCGCAGGCAGGAGGAGGGGGCCAGTCCGCTGACCCTGGCGGCGGTCTATCCCTTTTCGATCCACAACTACCTGCTGCGTCACTGGCTGGCGGGCCTGGGCCTGAATCCCGACGTCGATGTCCGCCTGACCGTGGTTCCGCCGCCCCGCACGGCCGCTCTGCTGGGCGAGGGGGTGATCGAGGGCTTCTGCGCCGGCGCCCCATGGAACATGGTGGCCGAGGCCGCGGGCGTCGGCCAGACGGTTGTGCGGGTGAATGAGGTGTGGCCCGAAGCGCCGGACAAGGTCCTGGGGGTCACGGAATTCTGGGCGGCGGCCAATCCGGCCGTCCTCAAGGCCCTGATCCGCGCCCTGGCGGCGGCGGGCGCCTGGGCCGCCGACCCGCACAATCAGCCTGAGCTGGTGGGGCTCCTGGCCCGGCCGGAATTCCTCGACACGGCGCCAGAGGCGATCGCCTCAGGCCTGGCAGAGATCGCCTTCGCCGGGGCCGTCAATCCGCCCCGCCGCGAGCAGGCGGGTTGGCTGCTGGAGCAGATGGCACGGTGGGGGCAGGTGGGCGAGGTGGCCATCGACAAGGTCGTCGAGCGCACCTGGCGTCCGGACCTTTATCTGGCGGCTCAGGGCGGCTGATCGCCTAAGACTTCAACAGCCCATGTTCGCAGGCGCCATTTTTTCGCGCGATGCGAACCATCTGAGCTGACGCCTGCATCCCAGACGTGACGGGGCGGGCCAGCTCGCCCTTCATGGGGTCAGGCCCAGGACAACGGCGTTCGCGGCTTCTTCGGAACAGGCTCGATGACGAGCCGCCTCCGCACGGCGACGCCGCCATTCATGTCCTCTTGAACGGGTCCTCCCATGATCAGCCGATCCTTCCTTAAGGCGGGGCACGCCCCGACTCTGTTCTCGGCCTTCCTGTATTTCGACCTCAGCTTCATGGTCTGGGTGCTGCTGGGTCCCCTGGGCGTCGCCATCGCCGAGAGTTTCGACCTCGACGCGGCGCAGAAGGGCTTCATGGTCGCCGTTCCGGTTCTCGCCGGGGCGCTGCTGCGGGTGGTGGCCGGCGTGCTGGTGGACCATATCGGCCCGAAGAAGACCGGGATCATCGGCCAGCTCATCGTGATGGCGGGCCTCGCGGTCGCCTGGTTCGTGGGCCTCCACAACTACAGCCAGGTGCTGATGGTCGGCGTCCTGCTGGGAGTGGCCGGCGCATCCTTCGCCGTCGCCCTGCCGCTGGCCTCGCGCTGGTATCCCCCGGAACACCAGGGCCTGGCCCTGGGCATCGCCGGCGCGGGCAATTCCGGCACGGCGTTGGCCGCCCTGTTTGCGCCCTTCCTGGCTCAGCAGTTCGGCTGGATGAATGTCCTTGGCCTGGCCACCATTCCCCTGGCCGTCGCCTTCGTCGTCTATGCGGTCTTCGCCAAGGACGCGCCTGAACAGCCGCCGCCCAAGTCCCTGACCGAATACATGGCGGTGCTGAAGACGCCCGACGCTTGGTGGCTGATGCTGCTCTACAGCGTCACCTTCGGCGGCTTCGTCGGCCTGTCCTCGTCGCTCACCATCTATTTCAACAGCGAATACGGCCTGAGCCCGGTGATCGCCGGCTTCTTCACCGCGGCTTGTGTCTTCGCCGGCTCCTTCGCCCGCCCTGTGGGTGGGGGGCTCGCCGATCGCTACGGCGGCGTGCGGACCCTGACGGTGGTCTATCTCATGGCCGCCGCAGGCTTGGCCGTCGCCAGCTTCCACATGGCCAATCCCTATCTGGCCCTGGGCGTGATCATGTTCGTCATGATGGCCCTGGGCGCGGGCAATGGGGCGGTCTTCCAGCTCGCGCCCCAGCGGTTCCGCAACGAGATCGGCGTGGTGACCGGCCTGGTCGGCATGACCGGGGGGATCGGCGGCTTCTATCTGGCCGCCAGCCTCGGCTGGGCCAAGCAGACCACGGGCTCCTATCAGGCCGGCCTGTTCGGCTTCGCCGTCATGGCTCTGATGGCCTGCCTGGCCCTCAACCTGGTCAAGGGCCAATGGCGCCGGACCTGGCGCGAACTGGCCGGCCCGTCCGCCGCCCCCATCCGTCTTTAGATCGACAGGAGATCCCCATGACCAAGGAACGTCTTGTCGTCATCGGCAACGGCATGGCCGGCTGCCGCGCGGTGGAGGAAGTGCTCAAGCGCGACCCCGACCGCTACGAGATCACCATCTTCGGGACCGAACCCCGGGTGAATTACGACCGCATCATGCTGTCGCCGGTCCTGGCCGGAGAGAAGGCCTTCGCCGACATCGTCCTCAATGACGAGGCCTGGTACCGGGACCACGCCATCACCCTGCACACCGGCTGCGCGGTCTCCCAGATCGACCGTGAGGCCAGGGTGGTGCGGGCCAGCAACGGAACGCAGGCGGCCTATGACCGGCTGATCCTGGCCACCGGCTCTGATCCGGTACGGCTGCCGCTGCCGGGCGCGGACCTCGCCGGCGTCGTCACCTTCCGCGACCTGGACGATGTGGAGGCCATGGTGGCCGCCGCCGATGCGGGCGGCGAGGCCGTGGTGATCGGCGGCGGGCTGCTGGGTCTTGAGGCCGCCTACGGGCTGGCCCGGCGAGGGATGCGGGCCACGGTCATCCACCTGATGGACGTGTTGATGGAGCGCCAGCTCGATGAGTCGGCGGGCTTCCTGCTGCGCAGCGCCCTGACTGATCGCGGCGTGGAGACCGTGCTGGGCGCCCAGTCCGAGGCGATCCTGGGCGAGAACGGCAAGGTCAGCGGCCTGCAGCTCAAGGACGGTCGGATCATTCCCTGCAGCCTGCTGGTCATGGCCGTCGGTATCCGGCCGAACACAGCCCTGGCGGCGGGTTGCGGCCTGACCGTCGGGCGCGGCGTGGTGGTGGACGACCAGATGCGCACTTCCGACCCGGCCGTCTTCGCCATCGGCGAGTGCGCCGAACATCGGGGCGTCGCCTATGGCCTGGTCGCGCCCATCTGGGAGATGTGCCGCACGCTGGCGGATGTTCTGACCGGAGTGGACGATTGCGCCTATGGCGGTTCGGTCCTCCAGACGCGGCTGAAGGTCTCCGGCGTCGATGTCTTTTCCGCGGGACGTTTCTCCGGCGGAGAGGGTTGCGAGGACGTGGTGTTCCGCGACGCCGGGCGCGGGGTCTACAAGCGCGTGGTCCTGGACCAGGGGCGTGTGGCCGGCGCGGTTCTGTTCGGCGATGTGATCGACGGCGGCTGGTACTTCGACCTGATGAAGTCGCAGGCCGATGTCAGCGAGCTTCGCGAAACCCTCATCTTCGGTCAGGCGGTGACGGAGGCGCTCCGCGGCGTGGACCCTAAGAGCGCCGTTGCGGCCATGGCGGACTCCCAGGAGATTTGCGGCTGCAACGGCGTGTGCAAGGGTGCCATCACCACGGCGATCGGCGACCTCGGGCTGACGACCCTTGAGGATGTGCGGGCTCACACCAAGGCCTCGGCCTCCTGCGGGTCATGCACCCCGCTGGTGGAGAAGCTGCTGGCGGTCACCCTGGGCGACGCCTTCCAGGCTCAGACCGGGCCCAAGCCGGTCTGCGGCTGCACCCATCATGGCCACGAGGTGGTGCGCAAACGCATCGTCTCCGAGGGCCTGAAGTCGATCCCGGCCGTCATGCAGGCCCTGGAATGGGCGACGCCCGAGGGCTGCGCCAGCTGCCGCCCGGCGCTCAACTACTATCTGATCTGCGCCTGGCCCGGCGACTATCAGGACGACAAGCAGTCGCGCTTCGTCAACGAGCGGGTCCACGCCAACATCCAGAAGGATGGCACCTATTCGGTGGTGCCGCGCATGTGGGGCGGCATGACCTCGCCCCAGGAACTGCGGGCCATAGCCGACGTGGCCGACAAGTTCGCCATCCCCGCGGTCAAGGTCACCGGCGGCCAGCGGATCGACCTGCTGGGCGTCAAGAAGGACGATCTTCCAGCGGTCTGGGCGGATCTGAACGCGGCGGGCATGGTCTCGGGCCACGCCTACGCCAAGGGTCTTCGCACGGTGAAGACCTGCGTCGGCACCGACTGGTGCCGCTTCGGGACCCAGGATTCCACGGGCCTCGGCGTACGTCTGGAAAAGCTGATGTGGGGCTCCTGGGCGCCGGCCAAGGTGAAGCTCGCCGTGTCGGGTTGCCCGCGCAACTGCGCCGAAGCCACCTGCAAGGATATCGGCGTGGTCTGCGTCGACTCCGGCTTCGAGATTCACATCGGCGGCGCGGCGGGGCTCCACATTCAGGGAACCCAGCTGCTGACCAAGGTCGCCAGCGAGGACGAGGCCGTCTGGGCCATCTGCGCCATCACCCAGCTCTATCGCGAGGAGGGCTGGTACCTGGAGCGCATCTACAAATGGATGGCCCGGGTCGGCCTGGAGTCGATCCGCGCTCAGGTCGAGGATCCCGATGCGCGCAAGGCCCTCTACGACCGCTTCGCCTATTCGCAGCGCTTCTCCCGCACCGACCCCTGGGCCGAGCGGGTCGCCGGCCGCCATGCCGACGAGTTCAATCCCCTCAGCCGCCGCCTGGAGTTCGAACGGGCATGAACGCCATGGTCAAGGATCCCCAGATCGCCTGGATCGATGTCGGCGCCGACACCGACATTCCCCGGCGCGGCGCCCGTCGGCTGAAGGGGCCGCAAGGGGAGATCGCCATCTTCCGAACCGGCGACGGCCAGGTCTTCGCCCTGATGGACGCCTGTCCGCACAAGGGCGGGCCGCTCAGCCAGGGCATCGTCCACGGCGCATCGGTGACCTGCCCGCTGCACGGGCGGGTGATCGACCTGGCCACGGGCGAGTCCCTGGGCGCGGACGCCGGCAAGGGGTGCGCGCCGGTCGTGCCGCTCGAGGTGCGCGAGGGGCGGCTGTTCATCGGTCTGGTCCGGGGCTGAGGCGCCCGTGGCCGAGACCCGCACCACCTGTCCCTATTGCGGCGTCGGCTGCGGGATCACGGCCCGGGGCGAGGGCCGCTCTCTGACGGTCTCGGGCGACGCCGATCATCCCGCCAATCTCGGCCGCCTCTGTTCCAAGGGCACGGCCCTGGCCGACACGGTCGGGCTGGAGGGGCGGCTGCTGGCCCCGGAGATCGGCGGGCGGGAGGCCTCCTGGGCCGAGGCGACCCGCCTGGTGGCGCGGCGGTTTTCCGAGACCATCGCGCGGCATGGATCGGATTCTGTGGCCTTCTATGTGTCGGGCCAGCTTCTGACCGAGGACTATTACGCCGCCAACAAGCTCATGAAGGGCTTCATCGGCTCGGCCAATATCGACACCAATTCAAGGCTTTGCATGGCCTCGGCTGTGGCCGCGCACAAGGCCGCTTTCGGCGCCGATCTGGTGCCGGGCTGCTATGAGGATCTGGACCTCGCCGACCTCGTGGTCTTCTCCGGCCACAACGCCGCCTGGACTCATCCGGTGCTGTTTCGGCGGATGGAGGCGGCCCGAGGCCGCGGCCAGCGGCACGTGGTCATCGATCCCCGCCGCACGGACACCGCCGAGATGGCCGACCTGCACTTGGCCCTGGCGCCCCAGACCGACGTGCGGCTCTGGAACGGGCTGCTCGCCGACCTGATGGACCGGGGCGCCGTGGACCAGGCCTATGTGGCCGCCCATGTGAGCGGCTATGGCGCGGTGGTCGAAAGCCTCGCCCGCGACGACCAGTCGCCAGCCGCCGTCGCCGCCGACTGCGGCCTGGATCTTGCCGACCTGCGCAGCTTCTACGACCTCTTCGCCGCCACCCCGCGGACGGTGAGCCTGTTTTCCATGGGGGCCAACCAGTCGGCCCAAGGGGTGGCCAAGGGCCTGGCCATTCTCAATGCGCACCTAGCCACGGGGCGGGTCGGCAAGCCCGGCGCCTGCCCCTTCTCGATCACCGGCCAACCCAACGCCATGGGGGGACGGGAGACCGGCGGCCTGGCCAATACGCTGGCCGCCCACATGGACTTCACCGAGGATGACTGCGCCCGGGTCGAACGGTTCTGGGGCGCGCCGAACCTGGCCCGCAAGCCCGGCCTCAAGGCCGTCGACATGTTCGAGGCGGTCGGCGATGGACGCATCAAGGCGCTTTGGGTCATGGCCACCAATCCGGCCGTCAGCATGCCCAGGGCGCAAGCCGTGCGGGAGGCCCTGGCCAGGTGCCCGTTCGTGGTGGTCTCGGATTGCATGGGCGACACCGACACCGCCGCCTTCGCCCATGTGAAGCTGCCCGCCCTGGCCTGGGGCGAGAAGGACGGCACGGTGACCAATTCCGAGCGCCGCATCTCCCGCCAGCGTGCGGTGATGACGCCGCCCGGCCAGGCGCGCCCCGACTGGAAGATCATCGCCGACGTGGCCACGGCCATGGGCCATGGGGCCACCTTCAGCTGGCGTTCCAACGCCCAGGTGTTCCGGGAATGGGCGCGGATGACCGCCTTTGAGAACACTGGCCGGACCCTGGATCTGGGCCCGCTCGTCGGCCTCACGCCGGACGGCTACGACGCCTTGGCCCCGGTTCAGTGGCCGGTTAATCAGGCTGGCGGCACGGCGCGGCTGTTCACCGATGGCCGGTTCCCTACAGCCGATGGCCGCGCCCGGATGGTTCCCACGCTGGCCATGGGGCCGGCCGAGGCGACGAACGGCGCCTTCCCCCTGGCCCTGAACACAGGCCGGGTCCGCGATCACTGGCATACGCTCACCCGCACTGGCCTTTCCGCAGCGCTCAGCCGCCATGCGCCAGAGCCCTTTGTGGACATTCATCCCGCCGACGCCCTGGAGCAGGGGGTCGCCGAGGGCATGCTGACCCGGGTGCGCACAGCTCATGGCGAAGCCGTCGCGCTGGCCAGGATCACCGACGCTCAGCGGCCCGGCTGCATCTTCATGCCCATGCACTGGAGCGCCGCCTATGCGCCCCAGGGGATGGCCAATCCGCTGGTCTCAGGCCCTGTGGATCCCATCTCCGGCCAGCCGGAGTTCAAGCACACGCCGGCTCGCATCCAGGCCTATCGCGAGACCTGGAGGGGCTTCTTCCTCTCTCGGGCGGCCGTCGCGCCGCTGAAGGACCTCGACCTAGTCTGGCGGCGAATGACTCAGGACGGCTGCCAGCTTCACGAGTTTGCCGGCCGCGGCGACGGCGATCAGCGCGACGCCCTGCGCAAGGCGTTGAGCCGCGGCGCCAAAGGACAGGCTCTGCTGCTCGAAGACGCTCAGGGCGGCCGGCTGCGGGAAGCCTTTGTCCAGGATGACCGGCTGGCCAGCGTGCTGTTCATGACCGTGGAGACCGGCCGCCTGCCCCCCAGGGACTGGCTGGCTGCCCTGTTCGCCAAGGGCCAGCTGAGCGACTCTGATCGTGCGGCGTTGTTGATCGGTTTCGCCCCTGGGGTGGCTGTGGAGACCGGTCCCCTGGTCTGCGCCTGTCGCGGCGTGCGCCGTCCCCGCATTACAGCGGCGATCGCCCAGGGTGCCTCGACCGTGGACGCCGTCGGTACGGCCACCGGCGCCGGAACCCAGTGCGGCTCCTGCCGTCCCGAAATCACCCGAATGCTGTCCGCCTCGGAGACTCGTCATGCCGCCTGAGCCCAAGACCCTCTTCCCCGTCCAGCTTGTGGGCGCCGGACCTGGCGCGGCTGATCTGCTGACCCTGCGGGCGGCGCGGGTCATCGAGGGCGCCCAGGCCCTGCTCTATGACGCCCTGGTCGGCGAAGACATCCTAGCCCTGGCGCCCCAGGCCTGCCTCAAGATCCAGACCGGCAAGCGGGCGGGCCGGCCGTCCATGCGCCAGGAGACCATCAACCGCCTGATGGTCCGTCTGGCCCGGCGGGGCCTGCGGGTCGTCCGGCTGAAGGGCGGCGATCCCTCAATCTTCGGCCGGGTGGGGGAGGAGGCCCAGGCGCTGCGCCAGCACGGCCTGGCGGCGGAGATCGTGCCGGGCGTCACCGCGGCCTGCGCGGCGGCGGCTCAGTTTGGTTTGCCGCTGACCCATCGAGGCGTGGCCCGTCGAGTGGTGATGTCTACGGCAACCACGCAGGATGGAGAACTCACCATGGACTGGACCGCCGCCGCCGACGCCGAGGCGACTTTGGCCATCTACATGGGAGCCCGCGCTGCGCCAGTGATCGCGCGTCACCTGATCGCAGCGGGGCGATCGCCTCAAACCCCCGTAGCTGTTGTAAGTAACGCCAGCACTCCGGGTGCGAAGTTTGAGGCCATGACCCTCGCCACGCTGGCGGCTGCCCACTGTTTGGGACTCGAGGCGGGGCCGGCCTTGATTTTGGTTGGCGAGGCGCTCGCCGCCTCTGAGGCCTGGTTGCCTGACGACGAAACGGAGCGCCTCGTAGGCGCGGCCTGATGGCGCAAGGTGTTTCGAGCGGGACTACGCTTCCAAATCGACAGTCACTGCAGGGTGCGGTTTTGCGGTTGGTATCACTGTGGGTATCAATGACAATGATCGAACCTTAGTGGCTGTTCTAAAAGTACAAATAGCCTACAAGTCGAGTCCTGCCGGGCCCACCAGCAGAATTATTAATAAGTATTCTGATGAGACGGTTGGCGGAGTTCGCCAGTATTTGCGTCAGAGAAATAGTGAAAAATCAAAGAAATACACCTCGTGCATTGCTCCATCTCGGAATAAAAATTGTATTTGACTGATTTTTACACATTTTTATTGGGGTCGGTCGCGTGGTCCGGACAATGACGAGATCAAGTACTGTTTAGATGCTGCGCGCCATGAAGGCCTGTATTCCGCAGGGCGCGTATAGGAAGGCGGCAGCCCAATCTCGAAACGGTTCTGATTCGCGTCTGGCCGGTTTCAGTCCGCTTGGGGCGGGGTCGGTTTCTCCAGCAGCCTTTTGAGGCCCAGGGCGACGAATCCGGCGGCGAGCCCCCAGAAGGCCGAGCCCAGCCCCCATAAGATGAGGCCCGATCCTGTGGCGAGGAAGGTCACGATCGCAGGATCGCGATCACGGCGGTCGGCCATCATGCTCTCCACCGCGCCGATGAGGGCCGGGATGAGCGCCAGTCCCGTCACCGAGGCGATGACCTCTGGAGGCAGGGCGAGAAACAGGCGGACGAGGCTCGGCGCAAATACGGCCAAGGCAAGATAGAAGCCGGCATAGAGCACTCCGACCTGCCAACGTCGGGCGGGATTTGGATGTGCGTCCGGGCCGGTGCAGATGGCGGCGGTAATGGCGGCCAGATTGACCCCGTGGGCCCCCAAAGGGGGG
>JAHUZY010000451.1 GCA_019264505.1 Phenylobacterium sp.
GCCTTGGCGTCCTTGGCGATGACGGCGACGCGGACGTCGCGGCCGGTGCCCGAGGGCAGGTTCACAACGCCGCGGACCTGTTGGTCGGCGTGGCGGGGATCAACGCCCAGATTGACGGAGATCTCGATGGACTCGTCGAACTTGGCCTTGGCGTTTTCCTTGACCAGCTTGATGGCGTCTTCGACCGAGTGGGCGGCCAGACGGTCGCCGGTCCAGGCCTGGATGCGCTTTGCTTGCTTAGGCATGGTCCTCAGGCCTCCACGATCTCAAGGCCCATCGAACGGGCGGAGCCCTCGATGATGCGGGCGGCGGCCTCAATGTCGACGGCGTTGAGGTCCTTCATTTTCGACTCGGCGATCTCCCGCAGCTGAGCGCGGGTGATGCTGCCCACGGTCTCGCGACCGGTCAGCTTGGCGCCGGACTTAATGCCGACCGCCTGCTTGATGTAGTGGGTCGCCGGCGGGGTCTTGGTGACGAAGGTGAACGACTTGTCCTGATAGACGGTGATGACCGTCGGCAGGGGCGTGCCTTTCACTTCCTTCTCGGTGCGGGCGTTGAACTCCTTGCAGAAGCCCATGATGTTGACGCCGCGCTGACCGAGCGCCGGCCCGATGGGCGGCGAAGGGGTGGCGGAGCCCGCGGGCACCTGCAGCTTGATATAGCCCAGAATTTTCTTGGCCATCTTCTCCTCTTTGGCCGGACGTCCGGCCTGTTGAGCCGTGGTGCGGGGTTATGGCTGGCCAGCCCCCTCCCACGGATTTGAGCCGCGCGACCAAGGGCCGCCCGGCGAAGCCCGCGCTTCTATCAGCGAGGGGCCTGATCGGCAAGCTGCGTCAGGGGGAATGAAGAGGTGACACGAAGGACACCAAGAAAGCGAAGGGCACGAAGTTAAAGAACGAGACGACGGAGCCCTTGCTTCAACAGCTCGACATTGAAGTTCATGAGCAGACCGAGCCGGTGCCCTGACAGTCTCATATAGGTGAGAAGTTGCGCCTCATGGAGGCGCGAGAGCGCCTCAACGGCTTTAACTTCAACGATCACGCACCGGCCAACCAGGAGGTCGAGGCGATAGGCGCCCTCCAACCTGAGGTCTTCATAGACAATAGGGAGGGGCACCTGCCGCTCCACCGTCAGTCTGCGAGTCTCAAGCTCGTAGGCAAGGCACTGCTCGTAGGCCGCCTCAAGCAGCCCGGGGCCAAGAGCACGGTGTACCTTGAGGCCAGCATCGACGACCTCCCGAACCACACGCTCTGCGGCGTCATCCACGCCTTCGTGTCCTTTGCATCCCTTGGTGTCCTTCGTGTCACCTATTTGGGGAAGCGAAGTCCAAGCTCGATCAGCTGGTTTTTTCGACCTGGCCGTATTCGAGTTCGACCGGGGTGGCGCGGCCGAAGATGGAGACGGTGACGCGCAGGCGGGCGCGCTCTTCGTCGACCTGTTCCACCGAGCCGTTGAAGCTGGCGAAGGGGCCGTCGGTGACGCGAACCTGCTCGCCGATCTCGAAGCTGATGGTCGGCTTGGGCCGCTCAACACCCTCTTCGATGGCGCCGATGATCCGGGCGACTTCCTTTTCGGAGACCGGCAGCGGCTTGGCGCCGGAGCCGAGGAAGCCCGTGACCTTCGGGGTGTTCTTGATGAGGTGGTAGGCCTCGTCGGTGAGGTTCATCTTCACCAGGACGTAGCCGGGGAAGAACTTGCGCTCGGTGTTGATCTTCCGGCCGCGGCGGATCTCCACCACGTCCTCGGTCGGCACCAGCACCTCGGAGAACTGATCCTCAAGACCCTGGTTGCGAGCCTGGTCGAGGATGGCCTCCTTCACCTTCTTCTCGAAGTTCGAGTAGGCGTGGACGATGTACCACTTGTGATTGGTCGGCGCGACGGCGTCCGCGGTTTCAGCGTTCATTCTAGATTATCCCGCGTTGGCGAGCTGGAGGATCAGGCCCATCAGCCAGCCGATGATGAAGTCGACCCCGAAAAAGAAGATCGCCGCCAGAACGACCATGATCCCGACCATCACAGAGGTGATCCAGGTCTCCTTGCGGCTCGTCCAGGTGATCTTGCGCCCCTCGGCGCGGACCTCCCGGAAGAACTGACCCGGAGGGGTCTTCTTCTTCGGCGCGGAGTCGGCGAGCGGCGAGCCCGAGGACAGGGCCGCGGCCGTCTTGGCGGCCCGGTTCCTCATCGCTTGCGGCGTAGCGCCCGGTTTCCTGGCCATCGAGGATAGCGACTTTCTACTTGAGGGCGGCGGCTCTTTAGACGGGCCCCGCCCGCGCGGTTCACGGCTTCACAGACATATATGGTGGCAGGAGTGGAGGGACTCGAACCCCCGGCCCTCGGTTTTGGAGACCGATGCTCTACCAGCTGAGCTACACTCCTACACGCCCCGATCCCGCTTCCTCTCAGATGCGGGACCTTGGCTCCGAACAATAAACAGCGCGCCGGGAAGCGGAAAGCCGCCGGCGCGCGCGGTTCATCACCGGAGCCGGCTCGTTTAGCAGGGGGCGCCGGCACGGGCAAGTTGGATCAAAGGGGCTGCGACGGCGTTTGGAGCAGGACTTCCCATCGTCCCCGCGAGGCCCCCATGAGCGATCCTTCCAGCCGCGATCCCGAGGTCAACCCAACCCCGCCGGCGGATGACCGCAATCGCGACGGGGAGCAGCGTCCAGGCTCGCCGCCGACCTCGGCCTATGTGCCCGAGGGCTCGGAGGACTCGACCCACAGCGACAAGACCCGCACGGACCCCGACACGGGCGCGCCGGCCAATGGCGATCCCGAGCCGGCCGATTCGGCGACCGACCGGGACGTCTGAACGCCCGCCCGCCTCAGGTCTTGACGCCGTCCAGCTCGAAGCTGCGGTCGAGATTGGCGATCTTGTCCTCCACCAGGCCCGCGCGCTTCAGGGCCAGGGAGGCGGCCCACAGCCCTGCCCGGGCAGGCATGGGCGTGCGGGTCATGGCGGCGACGGGCAGGCCTTTGCGGCGGAAGATGCCGTTGGCGTAGTGCGCCCCGTTGGTGATCCGCGTGCCCCAGGTCTGGTAGTCCACTGACAGGGAGACGTTGAAGCCTGCCTGGTTCTCGATCCGGTGGGGTGCGTGCAGCGGCCAGGTGACGGCCATGCCCGGCTCCAGATCGAACACCTGGGCCGCAGCGTCCATGTCGCGGCGATAGGGCAGGTCCTCGGTCTGCTGCTTGAGCATGATGTCCTCCATGCCCGTCTGGGGCATGTGGGCCTCGTCCACCGGATAGATCCAGATCCGCTTGCGGCCGCGCATGTGGAACAGGCAGACGCCGGGGGCATCAGCGTGGAACGGGACCTTGGCCTGGGGGGCCGAGAGGATCAGCTGGCCGTTCAACTGGACCGGCCGGAAGCCCGGCGCCTCGCGGGCGATCTCTCGAAAGGCGCCGTGAATGACGGGGATCAGCGCCTCATAGTGCTGTTCCACCCGACGCAGCTGCACCCAGACCCGACCGTCCTTGATGCCCTCAAGCACCTTCTCGCCCGGCAGCCGGCCGCGCACGCCGGTGCGCATGGTCACCTGACCTTCGTCGTCATAGTCGAACAGATTGATGTCGTAGAGCTCGGCCGGATAGCGATCGAGCAGAGCCGCCAGGGCGGCGTCCTCGAACAGGCCCGTCTCCGCCAGACGATGGGCGAAGGTGATCGGGGCCTTGCGGAAGCCGGCCTTCTGGTCGGCCGCCCAGGCCGGGATCAGACGGTCTGAAAGCGTGTCGGCGGTCATGGTCCTGTCCTTCGTCAGTCCAGCAGAATGAAGCCGGCCGTGGCGCCGGCGAGAGAGAGCCCAAGTCCGAGGCCCACGCCGGCCCGGATGCCCGGACGTCGGCGGCCAAGGTGGCCGAGCGAGCGGCTGGCGGCGTTGATCTGGCCGTTCAGGCCAGGCTCGCAGGCGGTGATCCGGTCAAGACGCCGGTCAAGGCGCTGATAGAGCTTGCGCAACCCGTCGTGCAGCCAAGGCGAGCCAGACACCGTCTGGCGGACCAGATCCCGGAGCCCCTCCACCAAGGGATCGGCGGTGACGTCGCCCTCCACCACCTCATCGCCCTCATCGGCGAAGGCGCGCTTGTAGTCCTCAGCCCCGGGGCCAAAATCGGCGAAGGCCACACCCCGATCGGCGAGAACCCGCAAGGTCTCCAGGGTCATCAGGGCGCCGGGCGAATATCGCGCGAAGTCCGGGTCATAGATCGGGAACCACAGGTGATAGACCGAGCCCGACAGGAGGCCGGCCTCGGCGGCCACCACCTTGTCGCCGGCCTTCAGCACCGCGACCCGCAATCCAAAGTCCGGATCGGAATCGTCATTCAGCTGGCGCAGCAGATCCTGGGTCCAGGGGGTCGAGAACACATCATGCTGGCCGGTGCGCCGCATCTGGGCGCGCTTTTCGGCGATGATCATCTCCAGCATGTCGGCGTCGGCCGACAGGGTGAAGCTGAGCGGCCCCACCTGCTCGGCCAGCTGGCGCTGGCGACGGCGCTTGTCCTTCAGGAAGCTCCCCTGCCCCGCCGCCCGCCGGCCTTCGAGATAGGCGTCGTAGCCGCCGGTAAGATCGGCGATCATGGCGGGCTTGGGCGCCGCGGCGTTGACCGTCCGCCCCTGCCCCCCGACCAGACCGCCAAACCGGAAGCGGCGGGCCTGCAGGTGCTCCAGCACCACCTTCAGATCAATCTCGGCCCCCGGGCGGGCGATCAGCCCGTGATAGTCGGTGAGCGGCGCGGCCATGGGCTGAATCGCCCCGCCGCGACGCTGGAACGGCAGGAAGCCGACGATCTCGCCGTTCCGCCGGATCACCGCCACCTGGGCGTGGGGCGCTACGGCGCTGGCGGCCAGGACATAGCGCAGATCGAAATAGGGGCTCGAAAGGGCCGGATCACGGTCGCGGAACAGCGCCCCCAGGGCGCGCGCCTGCGGATCGAGCTCGCTGGCCGGCCGCGTCTCGACACTGATTCCGGCTCCCATTCTGGCGCCCCTCCCATTTCCGCACGCTCAGGTTGCTCCCCTGCAAGATGCGTGCGCAGGGCTCAGACAACCATGTGTGGGTTTCGAAAAAGGAAAGGCGACGCGTTCAGACGTCGAAGAACACCGCCAGGGCGTAGGCCACCCAGAAGATCCCAAACAGCCAGCGGCCCCAATAGGTCTGGATATTGGCGAGCAGCCCCCGGGGCGGCGTCACGAACTTCCCCTTCTGAATCGCCAGGCGCAGGGTGGCGCCGGACTCAGACAGGACCTGGGCCCGGAAGCGGAAATAGGCGCTGGCCTGCTCCGCGGCGAGGAAGGGTTCGCGAAACTCGATCTCCTGGAGCAGGCGGGCTTCGCGTCCCCCCGGCGCGACGGTCAGGGCCAGCCGGGCCGTCATGGAGGGTCCCTGATAGGTTTCATCCCATCCGGCGCCCTGAAGCGGCGCCGGCAGGGCGATGACGTATTCGTGCCTCACCCGCCTGGGCCGGCCAAGATCGATGGGCCAGCGGCGGCGCGATGTTTCAGGCGTCGGCAGCTGATGGTCCAGAAACCCGTCCCTAAGCACCAGCTCGGCCACCTCGCCCTTGGGGCTGGCCACCCAGGGCGCCGGCGCCCGGTAGCGCTCAACGGTGCGGACGACGTTGCGCTTGCGATCATCGGCCAGATGGATCGGCTCAAGCAGCTCCACCTCGCCGTAGCCGTTGCGGCGGGCTGAGACGTAGTCCCGCTCGGCCTGGGCATGGCTCGCGTCCCAGCGGCGGCGCTCCATCTCGGCGCGCCAGCTGAAATAGGCCGAGCGGATTTCGAGCTCGACCGGGTCTGTGACCGTCCGCGGCGCGCCGATCACCTCCTCCACCTGCAGCAGGTCGACCGCCTCGCCTGACCCCATCCAGACCAGGGCGGCCCCGGCCTTCAAGGGCAGACCCCACCCGAACCGGGGCTGATAGATGGTGTCGAGATCCTCGGCCTGAGGGGCCATAGTGGGGTCCAGCCAGAAGGTCTCGTCCCCGAGCGCCAGACCCACGATGCAATGGTCGAATGAAAGGGGCGACGCCGGCTCCTGGTCGAGGATCCAGCCCTTCCAGGTGTTGACGAGCACAGGATAGGCCGTGAGGCCGAGCCGGGTGAGCAGGGCGACCAGCAGCCTTGAGGCGTCCTTGCAGTCCCCCGACCGGGAGAGCCAGATGTCGGAGAGGTTGCGCGGGGCGAAACCGCCCTCGCCCAGGGACACCGACTGATAGCGCAGGACGCTCTGGACCAGCCGCAAGGCGGCCACCGCCCTGGCCTTGGGCGCCAGCGAAACCAGGCCGGCCGCCTCCTCCTCCAGACCGGAGGGCAGGACGCCGCCTGTGGCATAGAGCGGGGTGAAGAGGCCTGCGACCTCGGGCCAGGCGGACTGGTCGCAGACCCGGATCGTCGCATAGGGCCGCACCCAGGCTGGCATGTCCGGCTCGAGCTCGACCGGCGCGGTTTCCTGGCTGCGCCAGACGCGCTCGCAGGCCCCGCTCAGAAGGCGCTCATGAGCGGCCGGCGCGCCGCTCCAGCTTAGCATCGTCAGGCGTCGGTCCACGGGCGAGAGCAACCGAACCCGCGTCTCCCCCACCCAGCAGCCCCAGCTGAACAGCCATTCCCGGCTGAAGTGACGCCCGACGATGGGGTGATCCCCCGACAGGCTGAAGGCGACATCGACAATGTCGCCCACCCGGATGTCAGGCAGGGTGATGTTGGCCGTCAGGCGTCCGTCATAGATCGCCCGTTCCAGATCGGGCTCCCGCCGGAAGACCTGCGCATGGGGCCGGGGGTCGATGAACCGCTCCTGGCCGTTTCGCACCAAACAGATCCGATGGAAGGTCAGGGTCTCGTAGCTCGGGTCGAAGGTGACGTTCACGACGGCGGCGCTCTGCAGCCCGTCGGTTCCCGTGACCTCGTTGACCGATCGCTGGAAGGTGGTGGCGCTCGGCCCCAACAGACTGATCTGGGTGTCCGTCAGCCAGAGGCAGAGACCGCCATGCTGTTCCCGGGGCGTCGGGGTCCTGGGCCGCATGATGGGGGCGAGCTCGACCCAGTCCGCCGCGGGACCATGGCCCAAAAGCTCCGCGGCGCCCGCCGCTGCTGTATCCGCCGCCATCGAACCCACCCCCGCCGCACGCCTGGGTTTCATAGCATCGGAGGCCGAGCGCTTGAGCGGAATCTACCTGCAGGCGACCGCCGGTCCCGCAAAGGAAAAGGCCGCCGGGGTTTCCCCTGGCGGCCTTGGCCTTAGGTCAGGCTGTGAAGCCTTGGACTATTCGACGATCTTGGCCACGACGCCGGCGCCGACGGTGCGGCCACCTTCGCGGATGGCGAAGCGCAGGCCCTGGTCCATGGCGATCGGGGTGATCAGCTCCACGTCCAGCTCGGCGTTGTCGCCCGGCATGATCATTTCCACGCCTTCGCGCAGCTTGATGATCCCGGTCACGTCCGTCGTCCGGAAGTAGAACTGCGGACGATAGTTGGTGAAGAACGGCGTGTGACGGCCACCCTCTTCCTTGGTCAGGATATAGGCCTCGGCCACGAACTTGGTGTGCGGGGTGATCGAACCCGGCTTGCAGAGCACCTGACCCCGCTCGACGTCTTCACGCTTGGTGCCGCGCAGCAGCACGCCCACGTTGTCGCCGGCCTGGCCCTGGTCCAGCAGCTTGCGGAACATCTCGACGCCCGTGCAGGTCGTCTTCTGGACCGGACGGATGCCGACGATCTCGACTTCCTCACCGACCTTCACGACGCCCTTTTCGATCCGGCCGGTCACCACGGTGCCGCGGCCCGAGATCGAGAACACGTCTTCCACCGGCATCAGGAACGGCAGGTCCACCGGACGCTCCGGCTGCGGGATGTACTCGTCCACCGTCTTCATCAGCGCCAGGATCGCCTGCTCGCCGATTTCCGGGTCACGGTTTTCCACCGCGGCCAGGGCCGAGCCCTTGGTGATCGGAATGTCATCACCCGGGAACTGATAGGACGACAGCAGCTCGCGCAGCTCCATCTCCACCAGGTCCAGCAGCTCCTCGTCGTCGACCATGTCGACCTTGTTCAGGAACACCACCAGGGCCGGGACGCCGACCTGACGGGCCAGCAGGATGTGCTCGCGGGTCTGCGGCATCGGACCATCAGCGGCCGAGCACACCAGGATCGCGCCGTCCATCTGCGCCGCGCCGGTGATCATGTTCTTCACATAGTCGGCGTGGCCGGGGCAGTCGACGTGGGCGTAGTGACGGTTGGCCGTCTCATATTCCACGTGCGCGGTGTTGATCGTGATCCCGCGGGCCTTCTCTTCCGGCGCCGCATCAATCTCGTCGTACTTCTTCGCCGTCGCGCCACCGGACTTCGCCAGCGTCATCGTGATCGCCGCCGTCAGCGTCGTCTTGCCATGGTCAACGTGACCAATCGTGCCGATGTTGCAATGCGGCTTATTGCGTTCAAACTTCTCTTTGGCCAT